>CAMBMK010000008.1 GCA_945868745.1 uncultured Bacteroidales bacterium | reverse complement strand
GACGCTCTCGATCTATTTTTAGTTCTCGGTACTTGCTTCTTGTACTTGTCTTCCAGTCTTTTCAATGATCTCTTTCCGCCTGTCCTCAGGTGCGCCTTCCGGTGCCCGGCCTTCTTTCAGACCGCCTGTGTTTCAAACGGGATTGCAAAGGTAGACATTTTTTCTTTCCCTCCAAACTTTTTTCGAAAAATTTTTGAAATATTTTTTGGCCTCCAGACCATGTCAAACGTATTAAAGGCTTTATCCGGAACACTTTGGGCCTTCAAAAAAAATTTTTCAGAAATGTGCCCCACAGGTACCTGCAATGGGGGGGGGTAAAATGAACCTAAAAAGATTTGATTTTGAATACTAATTAGTCTATTTTTACGCGTTTTGACACTGAAACCCAAGCCTGACACAACGTACAAGCTACTAAAACGATAACCGGATGAACGTATATAAAAGTAAAGAAATACCTGAATTGCCCCACCTGATCACAAAAGTTGAGGAACATTTCGGCAAACGCATATCATCGACAAGCGATTTTGAGAGCCTTTCCGTTGCGATTGAAAATACCACCGGCGAAAGAATATCCGTATCAACCCTGAAGAGAATATGGGGTTATGTTTCCTCAAATCCTACTCCACGCGTATATACCATGGATATTTTGTCTTCATACATCGGATGCAGGGATTTCGGGACTTTCTGCAAAGACGCAGCATCCAATTCGTGCTCTGACGAATTTTTCTTCACTTCGGAGACATCCTGCTTTGCAAATGACCTCAATGAAGGTGATACAGTCACCCTCGGATGGGGAGAAAGCAGCATGGCCGTCCTCCGGTACAGGGGGAACCGGGTTTTCGAGATAACTGCCCAGCAGAACACCCTGCTTCTTCCCGGCGACCTTCTTGAATCCACATATTTTGCAAAAGGAAGACCCTGGCACGTGTGCCGGATACTCCGCAACGGCACATACACCCCCTCATACGTGGCCGGGAAAAAGAACGGCCTCACCATGGTGAAAATAGAAAAAACCTGATACTCTACCAATACAAAGAAAAGCGGGTGCGACCACAATGGGCGCACCCGCAAATCATATATTATATAAGAGTCTGCCGGACTACATCATTCCGCCTGCAGGCATTGCAGGGGCAGCCGGCTGAGGCTCAGGGATGTCCACGATGCCACACTCCGTAGTGAGGAACATGCCGGCAACTGAAGCGGCATTCTCAAGGGCAACACGGGCTACCTTGGTAGGGTCGATGACACCGGCCTCGAACATATTGACATATTCGTCGGTGCGGGCATTGTAGCCGAAATCGTCCTTGCCCTCGCGGATCTTGTTGATGATTACGCTTGCCTCGACACCTGCATTGGCAGCAATCTGGCGGAGAGGCTCCTCGATTGCACGGGCAACGATACGGATACCCGTAGTCTCGTCCTCGTTCTCGCCCTTGAGGTCACGGATGGCATCTGCAGCACGGATGAACGCAACTCCGCCACCAGGAAGATAACCTTCCTCCACGGCAGCCCTTGTCGCATTGAGGGCATCCTCCACCCTGTCCTTCTTCTCCTTCATCTCAACCTCGGTGGTTGCACCCACATAGAGGACAGCAACTCCGCCGGCGAGCTTGCCGAGACGCTCCTGAAGCTTTTCCCTGTCATAGTCGGAAGTGGTTGTGGCAATCTGGGAACGGATAAGCTCGGTACGGGCCGCGATGGCCTCCTTTGAGCCGGCACCTCCCACGATGACGGTATTCTCCTTGGAAACAGTCACCTTCTCTGCACGTCCGAGCATGTCAAGTGTGGCATTCTCGAGGGTATATCCCCTCTCCTCGGAGATGACGGTACCGCCTGTGAGCACAGCGATGTCCTCGAGCATTTCCTTGCGGCGGTCGCCATAGCCCGGAGCCTTCACTGCAGCTACCTTGATGGTACCGCGGAGACGGTTCACAACCAATGTGGTAAGAGCTTCTCCGTCAACATCTTCTGCGATGATGAGAAGTGATTTGCCTTCACGTGCAATCGGTTCGAGCACAGGAAGAAGGTCCTTCATTGAGGAAATCTTCTTGTCGGTGATGAGAATGAAGGCATTGTCAAAGATGGCCTCCATCTTCTCGGAGTCGGTCATGAAATACGGAGAGATGTAACCCCTGTCGAACTGCATTCCCTCCACCACCTTCACCTCGGTCTCGGTACCCTTGGCCTCCTCAACGGTGATTACGCCGTCGGTCTTTACCTTTGACATTGCATCAGCGATGAGTTTTCCGATGTAGGCATCGTTGTTGGCCGATACTGTGCCGACCTGCTCGATCTTGGAATAGTCGTCGCCTACCTTCTGGCTATGGGCCTTGAGCTCTGCAACAACGGCTGCAACTGCCTTGTCGATACCCTTCTTGAGGTCCATAGGATTGGCACCTGCGGTGACGTTCTTCAGACCCACGTTGATGATGGCCTGTGCGAGAACGGTAGCCGTGGTGGTACCGTCACCGGCGAGCTCGTTGGTCTTGGAAGCGACTTCCTTCACCATCTGGGCACCCATATTGGAGAAACGGTCCTCAAGCTCGATTTCCTTTGCTACGGTAACACCGTCCTTGGTAACCTGAGGTGCGCCGAACTTCTTGTCAATGACCACATTGCGTCCTTTAGGGCCGAGAGTCACCTTGACTGCATCTGCGAGAGCGTCCACACCCTCTTTCATCTTTGTGCGGACATCTGTATTGAATTTGATTTCTTTTGCCATAATGATAAGTGTTTAAAGGATTGCCAAAATGTCTGACTGACGTACAATGAGGAGCTTTTTGTCACCTACGGTAACCTCGGTTCCGGAATACTTTCCGTAGAGAACCTCGTCTCCTACCTTTACCTCCATCGGTTCGTCCTTCTTGCCCGGGCCGGCAGCTACGACGACACCCTGCTGTGGTTTTTCCTTTGCCGTGTCAGGAATATACAATCCCGATGCGGTCTTTGTCTCGGCCTCCTTGGGCTCGATGACAACTCTGTCTGCAAGTGGTTTGATCATGATTTATTGTTTTTAGTTTCGTTTTCTTTCCTGCCACGCCATCAGCGTGACGTCCCAAAGAATATCAACTGATGTGCCACCGGGCAAAAACTGACAGATTGTCAGTCCGCGGGCAAGGCACAGTGAAAACATTTTGAGGATTCACGGATTTGGCTTTGTGGATAATAAAAGGTATTTTTGAGAACAATTGGAAAAGAGACTATGACAAAAATATTTGGACACTTGGCAGGCTTTGCCGCCATGTTTGCGGCAATCTCCATATTTTCAGGATGTTCGCGTACCATTATAGAGCCTTCGGCTGCTTTTACGAGTATAGTGAGCGCCTATAGCGGAGGCACTCTGGAGGAAGGTAGCACGGTCCGCATCGTGTTTGCCGCCGAGCGCCGGGGGGAAATCCGCACCGACGGGGTTTTCCGGTTCAGTCCGCCACTCAAAGGACAGGCAGTCCAGACCGCTCCGGACGAAATCGCATTCATCCCGGAGAAAGGCTCGATGAAGCCAGGGAAGATATACACGTGCAAGGTAAACCTTGCCAGGGCAATCGGTGTCAAGGACCCGATGCTCAAGAAGTTCGTGTTCGGATTCCTTGCCGCACCACGCAGGGCTTCGCTCATCGGCGGGGATGTCCTCATCAAGAATGACACGCTCCCTGCAGCCATAACGGGGAAGGTGCTCCTGAGCTGCAGCGCAACCGAAGAGGAAGTGGGCAGGATGATAAGGGTCAATGAAAAACATGACTCCATCAAGGTGGAGAAAATGGAAGGCAATACCTTCAATTATAATATATCTGGCATATCAAGGGCAGAAAAGGACAAAAAAGTCGATGTCAGCCTCAAGGGGGACGGCTTCATCTGCGGGGAAAAAGTGCAGGTGACGGTACCGGGGACTTCCGGCGTGTTCAGGATACTGTCTGTCAGGGACAACAGGGGAAAGGATGCCTGTGTGGCAATCACTTTTTCGCAGACTCTGGGAGAGATTCCGGCAGGAGGATTCGACCTGCAGGGCGCCGGGCAGTTTTATGTGGAAACCGAAGGCAATACGGTGAGGCTTTACCACCGCGACACGGCCTCCGGAGACATCACCCTTACCGTAAATGATTTTGTAAGAAGCAGTTCGAGGGAAAAGCTGCCGTCAATATGGACATCAACGCTGAAAAGGGACATAAGCATCCCTTCAGTGGAACTGAATCCCGACGGCAACATCGTCCCGGACGTAAGCCGCGCCCGGATTGATTTCATAGCCACCGGGCTGAGGTCGGTGGACATAAGCGTGGTGAAGATACAGGAAAGGAACATCCTGTCCTTCCTTCAGGACAATGAGCTCGGTTCTGACAGGTATCTGCGCAGGTCGGGAAGGCTGGTCTTCAAACACCGCCTCGACCTTGACACGGACCCTTCCACGGACCTTTCCAGGCCAAATGTCTTCACGGCGGACCTTTCCGGCATAATGAAGCAGGAGCCGGGAGCCATCTACCGCGCAAGAATCTCATTCAAAAAGGAATATGCCCTTTGCAACGGGGCATCGCAGACAATGCACCGGCTCGAGGACAATATCATTACGGATCAGGAGAAGGCCGTCTGGGACATCCAGGAGCCATATTATTATGACAGCAGCTACGACTGGACCGCATACAGGTGGGAGGAAAGGAACGACCCGACGAAGGACAGTTTCTATATGGATTCCGACCGCTTCCCTTCCGTAAACATGATAGCCTCCGACATAGCCCTGATTGCCAAATATGCCGGCGGGGACAGGATGTGGGCTGCGGCGTGCAGCATCACCGGGGCAAGGCCGGCGGACAAGACCATCCTGACCGTTTATGACTATCAGCTCCGGGTCATCGGGAAAGGACATACGGGTACCGACGGACTTGCTGAAATCCAGCTGGAAGGCAAGCCTTTCGTCATTGTGGCGGAAAAGGACAATTCCACCGGCTACCTTAAGCTCACCGGGGACAATGCCAACAACCTCAGCCGTTTCGATGTGGGCGGAGTCAATATGAAAGACGGGATGAAGGCGTTCATATACGGCGAGCGCGGCGTATGGAGACCGGGGGACACGATGCACCTTACGATGATCCTGCACGACAAGGGCATCAGGATTCCGGACAGCCACCCTGCCGTGATGGAGCTTTACACCCCTCAGGGACAGTTCTACAGCAAGACTCTATGCCCTTGCGCAACCGACGGGTTCTACCGCTTCGACATTCCGACCTGCGAGGATGACCCGACAGGGTTCTGGAACGCATGGTTCAAGATCGGTGGCACATCCTTCCACAAGACTTTGAGGGTGGAGAGCGTAAAACCCAACAGGCTGAAAGTCAATATAGATATGGGCACAAAGATGCTTCACTCGGGGAAACGGACCGCGGTAAGCGTGTCTTCATCCTGGCTGACCGGCATCCCGGCATCGGAGCTGCGGACAAAGGCTGAGATGACCCTTTCTCCGGGAAGAGGCACTTTCAAAGGTTTTGAAGGATATGTATTCCACAACCCGCTCTCGTCATTTTCCGGAAGCAGGACGGAGCTTTTCGACATGAGGCTCGACAGCGGGGGCCGCGCGTCGGCAGAAGTGGAAATGCCTGCAGCTCAGGATGCTCCGGGGATGATGACGGCAGACATCGTGTGCTCCGTGCTGGAAAACGGTGGAGACTCCAGCTACGGTACGCTCCAGATGCCATTCTCCCCATTCCCGGCATATGTGGGCATAAAGGCGCCGGGGGACAGCCTCGAGACAGGCACCGACAATGCGTTCAGGATTGCCGTGGTTGACAGGGACGGAAAGAGAGTCAGGGGACACAGGCTCTCATACCGCATCTACAAGCTCGAGTGGAGCTGGTGGTGGGAGAACAGCGATTCCATGATTTCGTCCTATGTAAACAGCTCATCTTCAAAGGTTGTCGCATCCGGTGAGCTGGTTTCCGGCAATGGTGATGTCTCCATCAACCTGCATGCGGACCATCAGGACTGGGGCAGGTATCTTGTATATGTCAGGGACAATGACGGAGGGCACGCAAGCGGGAAGGTCGTGACCCTGGACTGGCCTTCATCCATGGGAAGGGCCGGAAAGGAGGACCCTACTGCACTGAAAATGATCACGTTCTCCACCGACAGGGAGAGCTATGAGGCCGGGGAGACCGTGACAGCATACATACCGGCCGCCGACGGAAAGGCACTTGTCTCCATTGAGAGTTCCTCCGCCGTGATCAGGAGCCAGTGGGTGGATGTCTCAAAGAAGTCTGAAACCCCGTTCAGATTCAAGGTCACTCCGGAAATGGCGCCTAATTTCTACATCCATATTTCATTGATACAGAAGTATGGAGCCGACAACGACCTCCCTATCAGGAGATACGGTGTGAAGAGGATTGACGTCACCGACAGGAACTCGCGGCTTGAGCCGGTGATAACCATGGCATCATCAGTGGAGCCGCAGCAGCCGTTTGACATCGCCGTGAGCGAGAAGACCGGCAAGGCTATGACCTACACACTGGCCATCGTGGAC
The DNA here is from genome assembly GCA_945868745.1 of uncultured Bacteroidales bacterium. GTDB lineage: Bacteria > Bacteroidota > Bacteroidia > Bacteroidales > UBA932 > Cryptobacteroides. The sequence continues at coordinate 38,703 of CAMBMK010000008.1, read as the reverse complement.
GAGGGCCTGCTTGACCTGACTGCTTTCAGGACCCCGGACCCGTGGTCTTCAATGTATGAGCGGGAGGCTCTCGGGGTGGACACCTGGGACTGGTACGACAGGATTTCCGGAGGATGCAGGGGGACTCTCCTGCCTGTCCTCGGCATCGGAGGCGACGAGACTTTGATTGCCAACTACAAGAAAGACAACCGTTTCAACCCTGTGGTGGAGTTCCTCGGCCCGTTCACAATCCAGAAGGGCAGGAAAGGCACGCACAGGATTACACTGCCGATGTATGTCGGAAGCGTCAGGGTGATGGTGGTGGCCGGACACGAAAGCGCATTCGGCAGTACGGAAAAGACGGTCACAGTGAAATCGCCGCTGATGGTGCTTCCTTCCCTGCCTGCATCGCTCGGCACAGGCGAAAAGGTGGTCCTGCCGGTAAGCGTATTTGCAACCGAAGACGGCATCAGGGAGGTGTCTGTGGGCATTTCAACAGAAGGGCCCGTCAAAATCGACGGAGCTTCTTCGCGCGTCCTCACATTTGACAAGGCAGGTGACAAAATGGCATATTTCAGCCTTTATGCCGAGGAGGAAGGCACTGCATTAATCACAGTAAGCGCCCGGGGCAACGGTCACAAGGCTTCAGATGCCGTTGCAATTGCAGTCCGGAGTCCTTATCCGGAGGCTTCACGCCTTGAACGCACAGTCATCAGTGCGGGAGAAACTGCCGTTTTGGAATGGGGACAGGATGAAAGGGCCTCGCTCTCGCTGGCAGGTTTTCCGGCAATGGATTTTGACGCCTGCCTGCGGTATTTCAGCACTTATCCGTATTCCTGCACGGAACAGATCTGCTCCAAGGGCCTTGCCCTTGCATACGGGATGGAGCTGTTTTCCCCGGACAATGCAGAAAAAGCCCGCGAGATGATACCGGCCACGCTGTCGGAACTGTATTCAAGGCAGAATGCCGACGGCGGGTTTGCATACCTTCCGGGTGACGTCGCTTCCGACCCGTGGGTGACCTCCATGGCCGGACACTTTATGACAGCGGCATCCGGTCTCGGGTTTGCGGTTGATGCAAGCGTGACGGAAAAATGGTCAAGATTCCAAAGAAACAGCGTCAACAACTACAGGAGTGCCGCCTCAGGCAATCACAGCGACCTTGACCAGGCATACAGGCTCTATACCCTCGCCCTTGCAGGCGAAGCGGACGAGGCGTCGATGAACAGGCTCAGGGAAAGCGGCAGCCTGAGCAGGCAGGCATCTGATGTGCTGGCAAGCACCTACAATCTTGTCGGAAAAACCGAAACTGCCCTGAACCTCCACACGGACCCGCAGCCGGCTTTGCGCCAGGACTCCGGAAGGACCTTCGGCAGCCCGCTCAGGGACTATGCTCTTGCCCTTGAATCAGCCACACTGTGCGGCAATCTGCACGAGGCGCTCTCCCTGGCGGAAAAGATTTCGGGGCTGCTTTCCGACGGATATGCATCCACGCAGGAATGGGCCTTTGCCACGGTTGCGATGAGCCGCCTGGCTTCCGTGACCGGACCTTCCTCAAGGCTGAGGGTCAAGGTGGGCAGCCGCGAAATCAGGAGCGACGATGCCGCCATTACGGAAGAGCTGTCAGGCACTCAGGTGCAGGTCACCAACCTTTCCGGCAATCCGGTTTACGCAAGTCTTTCCGTCACCGGACGCAGCAGTTCGGGGACACCTGCAAGGGCGGACGGGATGAAGGTTTCAGTCAGGTATGCATCCCCGGACGGGACTGTCCTGGACCCTGCCTCAATCAGTCAGGGGACGGATTTCACGGCCATCGTCACCGTGACCAACACTTCACCATACGAAGACCTTTCCAACGTGGCAATGACAATGGCAATCCCGTCGGGATGGGAGATTGTGCGCAGCGGTCCGGAACCGGTGATTGACAGTCACAATTCATTTGACTACAATGACATACGTGACGACCGAAGCATCTGGTACTTTTCTCTTGACCGCGGTCTTTCAAAGACCTTCAAGACAAGGCTCAGGGCTGCCTACAGGGGAACTTTCATCCTTCCGGCAATCGTCTGCGGACCTATGTACGATGCCCGTACCGGCGCTGCCACTGCAAGCGGGACGGCTGAAGTCACACGGTGATGAAGACCTGGAAGAAAGCAGGGATTGCCGCAGCCGCCGCCCTGGCGGTGTGGTATCTTGTGTGTCTTCCGCGTGACCTGTTCAAAGGGACTCCATATTCCACCGTGGTGCTCGACCGCAACGGGGAGCTGCTTGGAGCAAGGATTGCCGATGACGGCCAATGGAGGTTTCCTCCCTGCGATTCGGTGCCGTACAAATACCGGACTGCACTTATCGAGTTTGAGGACCGGTATTTCCGATGGCATCCCGGGGTGAATCCCGTCTCGATAATACGTGCCGCAGCCGGCAACATAAGGGCAGGGCACGTGACCTCCGGCGGAAGCACCATCACCATGCAGCTGATCAGGCTTTCCAGGGGAAGGGAACGCACCCTCGGCCAGAAAATGATTGAGGCAATCCTCGCCACAAGGCTCGAGCTGCGCTGCTCCAAGAAGAAGATTCTCGCGATGTATGCCTCCTACGCCCCGTTCGGCGGCAATGTGGTCGGACTTGAGGCGGCATCCTGGAGGTATTTCGGACGCCCTCCCTATGAGCTTTCCTGGGGTGAGGCTGCCACCCTTGCCGTTCTTCCCAATTCCCCCGGGTCCATTCATCCCGGACGGGGCCGCGGGGAACTCCTCCGCAAAAGGAACCGGCTCCTGGCGAGGCTGAAGGACAAAGGTGTCATCACTCCGGAAGAATTTGCCCTTGCATCTTCGGAGCCCCTTCCTGACGCACCCGGCCCGCTCCCGCAGATTGCACCGCACCTTGTTGAAGGCTGTGCGGCCCGGCAGCACGGACAGACCGTCAGGACCGGCATCGATGCTTCTCTTCAAAAAAGGATTTCGGAGCTTGCGGACTCCTGGTCCGATGAGCTTGCAAAGACCGGGATTGCAGACCTGTCAGTAGTGGTCATTGACGTAAATACCGGATCGACAATCTCTTACATTGGTAATGCTTCCCAACGCAGGAAAAGGGATGGGATGCTTGTGGACATCGCATCTGCTCCGCGCAGCACAGGCAGCATCCTGAAACCCCTGCTCTACTGCGCCCTGCTTCAGGAGGGGGACATCCTGCCGAAATCCCTGATTCCCGACCTTCCGGTCAATATCAACGGTTTTTCTCCACAGAATTTTGACCAGAAGTTCTGCGGAGCTGTGCCCGCGGACGAGGCGCTTGCCCGGTCGCTCAATGTGCCGGCCGTCCATATGCTCAGGAGATTCGGTGTGCAGAAGTTCTGCAACATCCTGAAAAAAAGCGGAATGGGCACCCTTTCAAGACCGGCCGACGACTACGGCCTTTCCCTGATTCTGGGCGGGGCGGAAGGCACCCTGCTGGACATAACACGCATATACGCCTCACTGTCAAACATCTATCAGAATCCTGAAAAGGTGGAGGCCCCGCTTAATGACCGCACATCGCTCTGGTACACCTTCGAGGCGCTGAAAGAAGTGAACCGTCCTGACGAGATGGATTGGAAGTCAGTAAGTTCAATAAAGAAAACAGCCTGGAAGACAGGCACCAGCTTCGGATTCAGGGACGCCTGGGCCATAGGAGTCACTCCGGAATATGCAGTGGGGGTATGGGCCGGCAATGCCGACGGAAAAGGGATGCCGGGGCTGACGGGCGCAAAGGCGGCAGGACCTCTTATGTTCCGCATTTTCAATGCATTGCCGCAAAAATACAATTCCGGGACATATGCGGAGGACGGATGGTTTCTGGAGCCTGTATATGGTGAATATACCAAAGCGGCCGTATGCCGGCAGTCAGGCTGCCTGAAGGGCATCAACTGCAGCGAAGCGGATACCGTGATGCTGCCGAAGGCCGCAATGAGGAGCATTTCGTGCCCCTACCACATTTCGGACCACGGCCGCAGCAGATTTGTCCTTCCTCCCGCAATGGAATGGTATTACAGGAAAAACCATCCCGAATACAATCCCCCGAAGGAAATGAGCCGCAATCCGATGGAATTCATCTATCCCGAATCGGGAGTGGAGGTCAGGATCCCGAGACTTGAAGACGGGAAGCCCGGGGAAATGGTGTTCAGTCTTGCCCACAGATATCCGGAGACCAGGGTTTACTGGCACTTTGACGGCCGATACCTTGGGGAAACCGCCTTCATCCACCAGTATTCGATGAGCCCGGAACCGGGCAGGCACACAATGACGGTGACCGATGACAAGGGCAATACGGTATCAACCACATTCACCGTTGCCGCCAGGGAATGAAGATTGATGGCAATTTGAAGATTGTCTAATCGTCATCTTCATCATAGTCTTCCGACATCCCGAGGCCGTCCCACACGGCATCGATTTCACGCCGCTCCTTTTTTGTAGGCCTTCCGGCTCCGCGGTCACGCGTCACAAAGAATGTCTCCACAGGGGCCCTCATCTTGTCCAGCTCGGACTGAGGAGTAAGATTGTCAACATATTCGGGGACGAGTTTTGCTCCCACCCTGTTTTCAATCAAGGCCTTGACCAGATATGTAAACTGGATTGCACCCTTGCGGACCTCGATGGTGTCGCCGACCTTTATCAGACGGGAGGGCTTTGCCGGTACTCCGCCTACCCTGACCTTGTTGCCCTTGCAGGCATCAGTAGCCTCCGTCCTTGTCTTGAAAGCCCTTATGGCCCAAAGGAATTTGTCTATTCTTGCAGTGTCCGCCATAATCCTATATGTCGATATAACCGTCCTTTTCTTCCCTGCGCGTCGGGGCAGCCTCAATCATCACTGTACCCTCACGGCGCGGCTCGATCACGAATTCCGTACAGTCTGCCGGGACAAGCACGCTCTCCCCTTCCCTGACCACTACCATTTCACCGCCTCCGAGAAGCGATGCCTCACCCTTTGCACAGGTATAGATATAGAAGCTGTCGGAATCTCCGGCATTTACCTTGACCGCCGTGCCGAGAGGAATCAGGGAAACGGTCATCTCCGGAGTGGACAGAAGCTTATAGTCATCCCTCTTTTCCAATGGAGAATACTCTGATTTTGAAAGATTTACAAAATCTAATGCGTCTGCCGTCCCAAGCTCGTCGTCGGGCATGCCGAGAGGTCTGCACAGCACGAAATCCAACGCGGAAGCCTCGGCCACCTCAATCAGCTGCACCCCCTCCGAAGCATAGTGGACAATACCCGGAGCTATATGGAAACAGTCCCCCGCCCTGACAGGAATCCTGTTGACATAATCCGGCACGGTACGGTCCTCGCAGGCATAATAGAAGGATGACGCCGTCATGTTCTTCCTTAACCCGATCCCGACATATGCTCCCTCCCGGGCGGAGATGACATACCAGAACTTAGCCTTTCCCAATGCATCATACCTCTGCGCCGCAACGGTATCGTCAGGGCAGACAAGAAGAGGCTGCCGTGAAGAGAAATCCATATGCTTGACCATAAGCGGGAACTGGCGTCCATAGTAATAGAAAGCGTTGTCACCCACCACTTTTTCGAGATAGGTCTCCATGATGTCGCTCAGGGAATTGCCGTCAAGCCACCCTCCGAGAACCTTCGTGTCGATGAATCCCAGGTCAGCTATGTTGTATGTCTCCACGCCCCACGGGAGGTGTTCCTGCTGCCGTTCAAAGGCCATAGGGCCAAGTTTTCTTTCGTTTTCCTCCATAAAAATACCGGCATCCGGGGTTTGGTCCGGAGCCGGTAACAAAAGTAGCAAAAATTAATTATTTACCAACCGTTTTACGTGCTTTGTTGAGTACATCGATACCGCGCTGGATGAAATCCTTGGTACCGGAGCCGTCATTGACATAGCTGATGACCATATCGGCAAAGTCGATGGCCTCGCGCAGTTCGGTAGTCTTGTTAGGGATGTTCTCCTTGGTGTCGGTCACCAGGACGATGAGCTCCTCAAGGTCCTCAGGCTCTGCGAGGTTGCCAGGGCGCATCGTATTGATTGCGACATTGAGAGCGGAAGTAGCGGCATTGACATCCTCCTGGGTGACGGACTTGTCGCTGTTGTCGAAGACCTCCTTTGCAAGAGGGAGCTGTTCGAGCATACGTGCATATCCGTGAGGAGCCCAAGGAGCGAATGCAGGGACTTTCTCCTCAAGGGCATTCCATGCTTCCTGTGCCTTCACGCGGCTTTCGGCAATGGTAATGGCCTGTCCGAGATAAGTCTTGTCAACTTCTCCCTTCCTGCCGGTCTTCTTGGCGGTATTGAGCACATTGAGGCGCAGGTAATGGGTCTCGTGTCCTGTCTGGTAATAGTCAGGCTGGAAAGACTTGCCGTCCAAGGTGAGGGTGTAGAGGTTGCCGTTGGAGCCCTCCTCTGCAGTAGGGCCCTCGAGGACAATCTCGCGGAGGTCGGAGCTGAGGGTGACGTCAGCCTGGTCCCAGACGGTCACGTCAGGGGTTGCCATTGCGAGAGGACCGTACATGATGGTACCCACCCACTGAGGCTCAAACGGAGTGCGTGTCTCGTTGACACCTGTTGCGGCAACATCCATCTTGTCCGGACCGAAGTTGATGAACTTGGTGAACGGCATTTCGATCTCGACCTTGTCGCCTTCCTTCCAGGTACGTGAAGGGATCTCCACATATGAGCTCGGCATAGCCTTTCCGGAAACTTTCTTTCCGTTGAGCTTTACGGTGAAACCGTCTGTTGCCCAATAAGGTACGCGGAGCTTCATGGCAAACTCGGCACCGCCTTCCTTGACAGTGATTACGGACTTTTCAGCCGGCCACCTGCAGTCCTGCTCGAAGGTAACGCCCTTCTGGGCCCATTTTGCAACGGTAGGCAGATAGAGGGCCACCCAGATGGTATTGTCGGATACGAAGTATGCAGCCTCCTGATACTTGACATGGTTTTCAGAACCGGTACCGCCGCAGCAGGTCGAGCCAGGGGTTTCGCTGCCGAATTCCTTCTTGGCATTCATTCCGACAGCATAGTGGTAGGTGACCTCATAGTGATCCGGATTGACTGAGCCTACAAGCTGGTTGTAGAGAACCCTTTCATAATAATCCATATATCCCGCATTGTCAGGATCATAGCAGTTGAGGTCCTTGGTGAGTTTGGCGAGGTTGTATACGCAGCAGGTCTCGTTGATGTTAGGGTTAGGATACATATTCCTACGCCTGTCGGACATCACGCTGGTGTTCATGCTGACCATCTGCGAATAAGGCTGGCGGAACATTTCCCCGTTGCCCACGCCTCCGGTCGAATATGCATAGCGGCCCTGGATGAGATTCCAGAAATTGACTGCAATATTGTAGTAATAAGGATTGCCGTTGCCCTTGAAATACCAGAGCGAGCCGACGATCATAGGGATGTGCTGGTTGGCGTGGCGTGTACGGATGTCGTCGATATTCCTTGAAAGAGGGTCATACATTGCAGGTGAATCGAAATAGCCGGCTGCCTCGAGAAGACGGGCCTTCTCGGTCTCGTCGCTTGTCATGAGGGCAAGGCGTGCAAGGGATTCCTGCATTCCGCCGACTTCGCCTGCGATATACATGTTCCACATCTCATAGCGGTTGCCCGGCTTTGCCTGGCGCTCCGCCTTGGTGCCGTCTTCCTTGACATAGGTGCGATAATGCATACGGTTCCATACCCAAAGGCCCATATCCTTGGCGATGAGATAAGCCTTGTCAGCTATCTCCTTGTCCTCCACATTGTTGGCAATATCAATGAGGCCGGCGAGCTGCTTGTGGATACTGTAGTACGGTGCCCATACGCCTGTGGCATTGTTGTAGGCGGCATATTTCTCGATGAGGACTGCGTGCTGTGCAGGGATGGCGTTGATGTAGCCGTATCCGTAGTTTTTGCAGTCTTTCTTGTATTTGTCGAAAGATGCCCAGTCGCCCTTGAGCTTGAGGAGTTCCGGCTCCGGGGCAAGGTCGCGCGCTTCACGGTAGCGTCCGAGCTTGTTGTCCCATACGAAGGTCAACTCCTGGCACTCGCGGAGCCCGTCCACCATAGTCTTGATGTTGGATTTGAGCTTTGCCTTGACCTCAGGGTCATCGGTGCTTGCATAGGCGAAGGCAAGGGCTGACATATAGTGGCCTGAACCGTGGCCTTTGAGCTTGGTGTCAGGGCTGTCCCAGCCGTCTGATACCGGGTAGCCTTCGGTGCTGAGTCCGTAGGTGTCGCGGTAGTTGTAGAGCTGCTGGCGAACATCCCAACTGAGGATGGACTCGATATCGAGGTCGCGGTTGTTGGTAAGACGGTTGTCACCTATGATCCTTACGTCTCCGAGAGGAAGCGTGGTGGCGACAGCCTCCCTTTCCGGAACTGCCCACGGGCTTGCAACCACCTTCACCTCTGCCTCAATAGGATAGCCGTAATCAGAAGTGTTGTCTCCGATGATGTAGCCACCAACCTTATAGGTGGATCCTGCAGGATATACGGCAGCATCTGCCTCTTCCTGCTCAGTTTCCAAAAGTGAGTTGGACCAGCGGGTCTGTCTCCAGTCCTTGTGGCCGTCGCTGTAAGTAACCCACACTTTCCATGGAAGGCGCGGTGCCGTTCCCTCAGGAGTCTCAACCACGATGGTCTCGACCTTGACGATATTACGGTCTTTGCTTCCGCACGAAACGAGCATCAACGCAGACACGATAACACCCAAGAATAAAATCAGTGATCTCTTCATTGTAAAAAATATGTTTGTTTGAATTTTTGTACAATATCCACAATGCAAAGTTACACAATTTATCGTTTTAATCTTTCACAATAGTCCGAGTCATATTAAAAATAATCCAAAAATGGGAAAGGTCGAAAAAAATTTTGCAGATTAAAAAAGTTGTCGTATATTTGCAGTCCAACATCGCGGGGTAGAGCAGTTGGTAGCTCGTCGGGCTCATAACCCGGAGGTCGGAGGTTCGAGTCCTTCCCCCGCTACCAAGTCCATCTGGAGGTAAACGCAAAGTTTGCCTCTTTTTTTGTATTCATAGCTTTGCGTTCATTACCACCACCGATGCCCCGGGAGATTCACTTTATGTCTCGTGATAATCACCTGCACCTACGGTCCGTGCCATATTACTCCTGCCACCAGCCACATAGCTACGGTCCGGGCCGGCTGCCGGAATGTCCGCAAAATTATTGGTAGAAGGTATCCACGCCAGACTGGGCGGCATCAGCCGCCGTGGCGGAACGTCAGCAAGATTTTCTTTGAAAATCGCAGCAGTGGAGCCACCCGCCGGAATGTAATGCAGGCGGTGTGCCCCTGAAAGGGGCTGTCAGCATATGCTGACTGGGGTTGAGAGGCTGAGCAGGCGTCAGCCTGCCCTCGTGAAATTCACCTGGAACGGGGATATGCCCTACAATGGTGTAGAATGGGGGTTGGCGTTCCCGGTGAGGGCAATTTGTCTCCATCGGGAACGGGAGAGTGCCCCACAGGTACCTGTAGAGGGGCTGCCCGTGCCAGGTGATTTTCACGGGAGATGGTATTGATGAGAAGATGCGTACCGGCACCGCAGCCGGAATATACACAATCCGGCTGCTACGGCCACAGCTGCGGGGAGCTCGTCCAAAGGGCTCTCCTCGCTATGGCCGTTGCGCTGTAAACGACTGGGGTTAAGAGTCTTGGCGCAGGCAAAGCCAACGTTTGCAAATATATTGGAAGAAGGAATCCACATCAGACTGGGCGCCATCAGGCGCCGCACCGGAGTGTCAGCGAGATTTCTGAAGAAATCGAAGCAACGGAGGTGCCGGCCGAAGCGTAGCGCAGGCCGTATGCCCCTAACAGGGGCTGTCGCGGTAAGCGACTGGGGTTAAAAAAAATAGATGGAAGGCGCTGCTTTCCATCTATTTTTGAAACAAGCCGGAATGTGCCGGCTTGTTTCAGAACCTGAAACCGAATGTTGCCACTATATTCCAGAGATTGGTGTTGTTGATGATCTCCGGAGAATCGATGCCGCCGTAGGAATCGTATGGATAGATATACTCCTTCGGGTAGATGTTGGCCCTTGCTGCAAGATCGAAGAAGAACGACCCCTGGGACTTGTAGCCAAGACCGAGCGAAACCGCCTGGTAAAGAGCATCGGGAGTCTTCTGCTGACCGTTGTCCCAATAGCGCTCGGCCGAAGTGGACATATTGTAGCCGGCCCTTACTGCAACAGCCGGGGTAAGGCTCATCTCCGCTCCGACACGGAACATATGGGAAGCACCCGCATAGTCCTTGATTCCCTGATTGGATTCGTCAAAAGTGCCGCTGTGCCTGTCATTGACATCACGGAACTTTGCGGTAGAGTAGTTGCACATCTCATAATCCGCGCTGAGACATCCCACTCCCGGAATCGAATATGCAATGCCGAGATTGAACCTCATCGGAGAAATGCACTGGTACTCATAGTAATACTCATCATACTCACTGATCACCTCGCTTCCGCTGTGACGTCCGAACTCGGTATTGCCGTCATACCAGAGATACTCCGCCACATCATTGAGGACAGGAGTCTGTATTGCACCGCCGATACGGAAACCGTCAAACGGGAGAAAAATGAAGCCGAACTTACCGTAGATGCCTGAAAGCTCAGCCGAATATGCATAGTGGAACTTCATCGACTGGAAATGGTCCTCCACTCCCCCGATCGTGACAGGGAAAAGGCCAGGGTCAACGGCACTCTCGCGGAGATAGGAATCATAGTCATACCTCATGCTGACAAGGCCGAGATTGGCTCCGAGAAAGAGCCTGTTGTCGATATTCAATCCAAAATTGAAGACAACATCGATTTTCTCACCGGAAGACACCCTGTTGAAGCTCTGGTCAAGCGTACCCCTCTGCGGGAAACCGGTCCCGGTGCTCTGGGCAAGGCCCACATACGGTCCGGACTCATCCCCGGTCTCGCTGATCATTCCGCTGCGGTACCCGACCATCACCGGCCAGTAATACACATCGGCATCTTTATATCCCACCCCCGCAAGGTCAGAGGCCAAAAGCCTGTCCGCAGTGGCAATGTCGGCAAGGTAACCCATATAGGAAGACCTTCCGTTTTCTCCGCGCGCGAGCATATCCTCATTGAAATACCCCGTGGCATTGGCAACGACTCCGAAGGAGATGGTCCTGACGCCGCTCCTCCGTCCGGTAGGAAATGAAATCACCGTTCCGAAATTGGGCACGGAAAAATCCGTCTTCGAATTTTTTGTCGTAGTATAATTGGCCGCTCCGTACGGGTCGCTGCTGTACTGGGCACTGCCCGACATTATATTGACCTGAGGAGTGAAGGTAATCTGGGAATATGACTGCACGGCAGAACCGGCAGGATTGATGGAAACCGATCCGAGGTCTCCTCCCAAAGCGGTAAAGGCATTGCCCATACCTATGCTCCTTGCTGTCCCGTAATACTCGTTCTGGCTGAAACGGAGGGCGTCGGTCACATTCTGCGCCCCTGCAGCCACGGAAACTGCAGCAAGAAAAGCTATGCTGATCTGAATACGTCTGTTCATGATGAATGTACTTAAGTTACGCAATTGCATGGCAAAAAAGCCAATTGAGCATCATCGGCGGACTATCTCCTGCGTCCGCCTCCGCCGCCGGAGCCCCTGCTCACGCTACCGCCGCCACTGCTGCGGGACACGCTTGAAGAGCTTCTAGATACCGACGAACTGCTGCCTGAATATGAAGACCTGCCGGTGGAAGAGGAACTCCTCGAAACAGACGAACTGCTGCCGGAAGAGAAGCTGCCGGAAGAACGGACAGACGAGCCGGAAGAAACGGCCGAAGAGCCCGAACCGGTTGATGATGAACGCGTGGCCCTATAGTTACGGGATGACGAAGTCCTTGACGAAACGCCCTGGCTGCGCGACGAAGAAGCGGTGCCCGAATTGCGGACCGCAGAGCCGGAGCCGGTGCGGCCGGAAGAGCCGCTGCGGACTGCCGAGCTGCCTGATGTCGAGCCTCCGCGTACCGCAGTACCGGCTGCGGAAGAATTGCGTACCGCAGAGCCGCTCCTGCTGACGGATGATGACGTCCTTGACGCAGAGGAGCCAGCAGACGAAGAGCCCCGGCGTACGGTGCTGCCCCCGCGTGAAGAAGAGGATTCTCCTGAAAGGACGCGGTTGCCCGTCGATGAAGCCACAGAAGAGCTCCTGCGCACAGGCGTAGCTGAAGTCTTGCCGGAAGAAACTGAAGATGAACGCCTTACAGAGCTGCCGCTCCTGAGAGATGACGAGCCTGCCTCTCCGCCTGACTTTGCGGAAATGCCCGTTGCCCGTGAAGGGTTTCTCCTGTGGAGCGATGAAGTCGCGCTACCACCGTCACTGCGGGTGCCTCCGATACCTTCTCCGCGCGGATAGGCGTTCTGCCTGCGGCCCAAGCCCCAACCCGGAGCATACCACGGATCATACCATCCGTAATAGCCGTAATAATGGTGCGGATGATGCCAGTACCACGGGTCGTGCCAGCCCCAGTAACATGATGGGCCGTAGTACCACGGATCCCAATACCATCTGTCCCAATACCAAGGGCTTGCATAGCCCCAATAGCGTGACGGTCCCCAATACCATGAATCCCGGTACCAAGGGTCGTAGCGGTATCTCCATGAACTTCCCCAATACCATGGGTCGGCATAACCCACGGCCCAGGCGGAAGAAATCCACGGACTCATGCCGATGTAAAGGTCAACGGCCGGGGATTCTTCATAAATGGTGACGGTGGTCGCATTGTCCTGATATGTGATTTTTGCAGACCTGTTTTCAGGAATGAAGAGTGTATCGGCACTTCCGCTCTTCAAATATACCTCAGAGCCTCTTGTCTGCTCGGCAAGGGCATTGACATCATTTCTTGAAGCAATCAGAACAGCCTTTTCATTGTCATCTTTCCTGTAATAGATACCGTCGTCAAACTTGCCGGAATACTGGGCAGCTGTACCGCAGCCCAATGTGGCAAGCATTGTCAATAATAAAATCGGGATGCTCTTTTTCATAGTTTTACCTCCTAATTTTATAAAATAAATCCGTATCTTTGCATTCCTTGCGTGAACACAATCGGATTCAAGCCCTGCAAGTATCATACCCGGTCAAGGCCTGTCCGCAAATTGTCCACACGACCCGAATTGAACAAATATACAAAATAATATGGCAGATCAGATTACAAAACGGTCAGAAAATTATTCCCAGTGGTACAACGATTTGATAGTCAAGGCAGACCTTGCCGAGCAGAGCGCTGTCAGGGGCTGTATGGTCATCAAGCCTTACGGCTATGCCATCTGGGAGAAGATGCAGAGGATTCTCGATGACATGTTCAAGGCATCGGGGCACCAGAACGCATATTTCCCGCTTTTCATACCGAAATCATTCTTCAGCCGTGAGGCGGAGCACGTCGCAGGATTTGCAAAAGAGTGCGCCGTAGTAACCCACCACCGCCTGATGAACGACCCTGACGGAAAAGGAGTTGTAGTGGACCCGTCAGCAAAGCTCGAAGAAGAGCTCATCGTCCGCCCGACATCCGAGACAATCATATGGAACACATACAAAAACTGGATAAAGTCATGGCGTGACCTTCCGATCCTCTGCAACCAGTGGGCCAACGTGGTGAGATGGGAGATGAGGACGCGTCTTTTCCTCCGCACCGCCGAGTTCCTCTGGCAGGAGGGACATACCGCACACGCGACCGCACAGGAGGCACAGGAGGAGACCGAGCGCATGGTCAACATCTACGCCGACTTCGCACGCAACTTCCTTGCAATCCCTGTCATCGTGGGCCACAAGAGCCCGAACGAGCGTTTCGCCGGAGCCCTCGACACCATGACAATCGAGGCCATGATGCAGGACGGAAAGGCCCTGCAGGCAGGTACATCGCATTTCCTCGGCCAGAATTTCGCCAAGTCATTTGACGTGCAGTTCACCAACAGGGAAGGCAAGCAGGAATATGTATGGGCTACTTCCTGGGGTGTTTCAACCCGCCTCATGGGAGCCCTCGTGATGGCTCACGGAGACGACAACGGGCTTGTGCTCCCTCCGGCCCTCGCCCCGATCCAGGTTGTGATGGTGCCTATCTACAAGACTGCGGAGGAGCACGAGGCAATCCTCGACAAGATGTACTCGCTCAAGAAGGAGCTCGAGGCAAAGGGCCACAGCGTCAAGATCGACGACCGCGACACCCTCCGCCCGGGATTCAAATTTGCCGAGTGGGAGCTCAAGGGTGTTCCGGTCCGCCTTGCAATGGGTCCGCGCGACCTCGCGGGAGGAACTGTGGAGGTACACAGGAGAGATACCATGGAGAAGGTCACCATGGCCATCGATTCCCTTGTGGACTCTATCGGCAAGCTGCTTGACGACATCCAGAAGACCATCTATCAGAAGGCGTTCGATTTCAGGGCGGCCAATGTGGAGAAATGCGACGACTGGGAGGAGTTCAAGGCCAAGATCGGCACCGGAAAGTTCCTTCTCTGCCACTGGGACGGCACCGCCGAGACCGAGCAGAAGATCAAGGACGAGACCAAGGCAACCATCAGGTGCATCCCTGTGGATTCGTTCGTATGCGAAGAAGAGGGCAGGGACATCTATTCCGGCAAGCCTTCAAGGTGCAGGGTAGTATTTGCAATCGCATATTAACCATCGCCTTTCAGTAAAATGAAAAAGATTGTCATTACAATAGTCATGGCCTTGGCGGGGGGCGCCTGCGCATTTGCGCAGACCGACGCGCAGCGTGCTGCGGCCGAAGCGGCCTCGGCCATCGCCGGGGCGCCGAAGGTCGAGGCCGCCGCCCCCAAGCCGCGCTACTGGACCAACTCCCTGATGACCAACATCAACTTCATCCAGAGTTCCTACTCCAGCTGGGCAAAGGGAGGTACCAACAACTACGCCCTGAGCTCCTACATCGACGGCTCGGCCAACTACAAGAAGGACAACCTCTCCTGGACCAACCGCCTGCAGCTCGACTACGGCTTCATGTACGCCGAAGACAAGCCTCTGATGCAGAAGAACAAAGACAGGATCCTGCTTGAAAGCACATTCGGATACAAGGCCACATCCACGCTCAACTACACGGCCAAGTTCACATTCCTCAGCCAGTTCACCAACGGATACACCTACCCTACCCCGTCGGCTCCGGAAGGCGCCCCGGATGACTGGAAGGCAACATCCGGAGACTGGAAAAACGCCAGGAAACTCAAATCCTCCGCATTCTCACCGGCCGTAGTATCGCTCGGTCTCGGTATGGACTGGATTCCGAGCAACTGGCTCAAGGTCAACTTTGCACCTCTCACCGGAGGCTTCACCATCGTGAGCAACGAATCGCTCCGCAAGGTGTATGGCATGGACCTCAGGAAGGGACACGAGGACAGCGAGGCGGAGACCGACTCCAACGGTCTGCTGAAAAACGGCAGCATCTACAAGGCCGCAAGGTTTGAGTTCGGTGCCCAGCTCTCGCTCGACGCCAAGGTGCGCATCAACGAAAACTTCGATGCGGCCACACAGCTCATCCTCTTCTCGAACTTCCTGAAGAACCCGGAGAACCTCCGTGTCAACTGGGACAACAGGTTTATGTGGAAACTGGCCAAGTTCTTCTCGCTCAACATCACGACAAGCCTCATCTATGATGACACCGTGCTCATCGTCGAGGAGAACTACCCTGCAGGACACAAGGCAGTGCAGTTCTACGAGGCCCTCCAGTTCGGTTTCACCTACACCTTCGCTACCAAAAAGTAGCTCCATATGCAGAAAAGGTTCGACAGCATCATAAGCGGACTGTTTCCGGAAAAGGGGACAGTCCTTCTTGCTGTAAGCGGAGGCACGGACTCGATGGCCCTCGCCAACCTTTTCCTGCACTCTTCCGCCGCCCCCTTCTTTGCCGTGGCACACTGCAATTTCCACCTCCGCGGCAGCGAAAGCGATGAAGACGCCGAGTTTGTCAGACAATGGTGCAGAAAGTACGGCATCAGGTTTTTCCGGGAGGATTTCGATACGGAAAAGGAAGCAGCCGAGGCGGGTGAGAGCATCGAAATGGCCGCCAGAAGACTGCGCTATTCCTATTTTGACACCCTCTGCAAAGGACTGGGATTAGATGCCCTGTGCGTGGCCCACAACGCCAGCGACAACGCAGAGACATTGATTCTCAATCTATTGAGAGGGACTGGCATAAAAGGTCTTGCAGGGATGAAGGAGGTGTCGGAAATCCCGGTACCCGGTTCGCACATCCCTCTGGTGCGCCCTCTGCTCCGCTTTACCCGCGAAGAACTGTCGGAGTATCTGTCTTCCCTGGGAGAGGGATTCCGCGAAGACAGTACAAATGCCAGTACACAATACAGGCGCAACAGGATCCGCAACCTCGTTTTCCCGGTTTTCAGGGAGATCAACCCCTCATTTCTCGAAGCCATCGGAAGGGATATGGACAACCTCCGCCAGGTGTCGGAAATTGCCGACAGATATTACATTGAAGCCGCCTCATCGCTGACAAAGGTTACAACACGCGGCACGGAGATTTCGATAGAAGCGCTGAAACACTGTAAATCCTGGCAATACCTGCTCTACAGGCTGCTGGAGCCATATTCGCTGAGCACATCGGCGCTTTCGGACATGGAAAGGCTGCTGCAGGACGATGCACAAAGGTCCGGGCAGTCATTCATAAGCGGAGGAAAACGTATCCTTTTGACAGCAAAAGAGATAATCATTACAAACAATCCCATCCCGACGCCTTCGGACGAGACTCTGGCCGTAAGGGGAGACGGGCTCTACGAAATCGGCGCGCATCGCTTTTCGGTGGAGACCATCGACATGACTCCCCTGACAGACCTCCGGATGCCGCAGGGCAGCATCATCTTCGATGCCGGCACTATGCCATTTCCGTTTCTTGTCAGGCATTTCAGGAACGGGGACTGGATGGTACCGTTCGGGATGAAGGGCAGGAAAAAGCTCAGCGACATCTTCACCGACCTGAAATTTTCGGCCGTGGATAAGGAGTCGGCACTTGTTGCAGTATCGCCGTCCCTTTCGGGAGACGACGGCTCGCGCATTCACGTAGCTGCCCTTCTCGGCCACAGGATCGACAACTCCATCCGCGTCACGAACCGCACCGCGAAGGCTGTCATCATACGCCTTCACCGCGACGGAGACGCCTTACAATAAAGAATTCTACTAATTGATACAATAACCTGCAAAAATTTTCGCAATGGGTACACAGAAGCCTTCAATCCCGAAAGGGACGCGCGATTTCGGCCAGCAGGAAATGGCTGAAAGAAATTACATTTTCGACACAATCCGCAGTGTGTTCAGGACTTACGGCTATGCGCAGATCGAAACGCCGGCACAGGAGAACCTCTCCACCCTTCTCGGCAAATACGGCGACGAGGGTGACAAGCTGCTGTTCAGAATATTGAATTCGGGTGATGCCTTCGCCCACGCCGACCTGACCGGGGACTCGGCCGCCATCACAAAACAGGTCTGCGAGAAGGGCCTCAGGTACGACCTCACCGTGCCTTTTGCAAGATATGTGGTCCAGCACCAGAGCGAGATTTCATTCCCGTTCCGCCGCTTCCAGATCCAGCCTGTATGGAGGGCCGACCGTCCGCAGAAGGGCCGCTACAGGGAGTTCTATCAGTGCGATGCCGATGTGATCGGAAGCAAGTCCCAGATCAACGAGCTGGAGCTTGTCCAGATTGTGGACAGGGTGTTCAACCTGCTCGGAGTCAACGTACTCATAAAAATCAACAATCGCAAGGTGCTTACCGGATTTGCAGAGATATGCGGCTTCCCCGACAAGGTGGTTGACATCACCGTCGCAATCGACAAGCTCGACAAGATCGGGCTCGACGCCGTCAAGGAGGAAATGCTTGAAAGAGGCCTCACCCCGGAGGCGGTGCAGGTAATCGAGCCTATCCTCGGCCTTGGCGGGACAAGCTCAGAGAAAATTGCCGTGATGAGGGGGCTTATGAACGGAGGTTCTGCCTCTGGACTCGTATCGGAGACCGGCCTTAAGGGTCTTGACGAGCTGGAGGAGCTTTTCGGATACATCGATGCAGCCCAGGTGGGCCAGAAGGTGGAAATCGACCTATCACTCGCACGCGGGCTCAACTATTACACCGGGGCCATCTTCGAGGTCAAGGCCCTTGACTTCCCGATAGGAAGCATCTGCGGAGGAGGACGCTACGACAACCTCACCGGCATTTTCGGTCTTCCGGACATGTCCGGCGTGGGCATTTCGTTCGGAGCCGACCGCATCTATGACGTGCTGAAGGGCCTCGGCAAATTCCCGGAGGGGCTCACAAGGTCAACGACCATCCTCTTTGCCAATATGGACGCTTCCGTCATCCCTTACCTCGTGCCGGTTGCACGGAATCTCAGGGAAAGGGGCGTCTCCTGCGAAATCTACCCGGATACGGTCAAACTCAAAAAGCAGTTTGACTACGCCGACCGCAAGGCCATCCCGTTCCTCTCCATCAACGGAAGTGACGAAATGGCCGCAGGCATCATAGGAATAAAGAATCTTGCAAGCGGGGAGCAGAAGCAGTTTGCAGCCGGCGACATCGACGGCATCTGCTCATTCCTCGGAGTTTAGGAAACTGCTCAGGAATCTTCACCATCCGGCTCCACATGGATGGAAATCTGCGTCTCGGGGCCGAATTTGGCGCGGAGGGCATCCTCCACTGCAGTAGCGATATCATGGGCCTTGACTATGCTGATGGTCGGGTCCACAGTCAGATGGGCCTCTATGATGACATAGGGGCCTTCTTTTATGGTCTTGAGCTCGTGGAGATTGATAACTCCCGGCACGGCCTGCGCAATATCGCGGATTTCGTTCTCGGCCTCATCCGGAAGGGAGACATCCAGAAGTTCCCGTACGGCAGGCAGGGCAATCTTCACGGCTGCCACAATCAGCATTATGCTGATGACGCAGGATGCAAGAGGGTCCAGGAAGGCCCAGCGAGGTCCCAGGAGAATGGAACCCCCGATTCCGATGAGGGCTCCTATCGAGGACAGGGCATCACTGCGGTGATGCCAGGCATTTGCCACAACTACAGCGCAGTCCATCCTCCGGCCTTCGGCCTCGGTGTATCCGGCAAGCAATTCCTTTGAGATGATGGAGATGAATGCCATCCAGAGGGCTATGGTCCCGGGAGTTGAAATCTCCTCTCCGCGGAAGAATCCCACGATTCCGTCCACTCCGTCAGCAAGGAGTTTCCCGCCCACGGCAATAAGCAGCACGCCCACTATCATGGTGGCAAAGGTCTCGAACTTGCCGTGTCCGAAATCATGGTCCTTGTCACGGCCCTTTGAGGACACTTTCACGAAGGCAAGCACCACGAAATCGCTAACAAGGTCAGAGAGCGAATGGACACCGTCGGAAATCATTGCTGCACTCTTTCCGATGATGCCGGCGGCAATCTTCGCAGCAGTGAGTATGAGATTGACTGCCGAACCGATGACAGTCACCCTCATAATCTGTTTTTCCCTGTTGTCATTCATAGTTTCAGATTTTGGAAATAGGTGATTATCTGTCAGATACGCTGATTGTCAGCTCTGCTGCCTGCAGAAGGGCGGATGTAAACCTTACTTTGACCGTCCCGCACTCCCCGGTGGTGCGCAGATATGCAAGAAGGCGTCCGTGATATACGCGCTGGCGGTTGTCGGTGTAGTCGCCCATATCGGTATTGTCGGAGCCTTCGAGACCGAGCAGCTCCGCAGGGCCTTCCACGGTGCAGGTGATTTCATTGTCGGCGAGCTTGACCGGCGTACCGTTCCCGTCCACCACCTCCACCGTGATGTGCCCCACAGCCTTGTCCGGAGACAGGCTGTCACGGTCCGCAACGGCGCGGATGGCATAAGGAAGGCCGGAAGACCTGATTGTGTAGCAGGACAGGACCTCCCCGTCTCCGCTGCAGCCCTCAGCCCGGAGTTCACCGTCGGCATAAGGGATGTCCCAATGGATGATGCCGGTGTTGTCGTCATAAGGCTTCATCTCCCCCACCACCTTTCCGTCAAGAAGAAGACGGGCCTGCGGGGCATTGGTGTAGCACACGACACGGATTGTCTGTCCGTTTTCATAGTTCCAGATGTCCCATGCTTCGGTGGAGAGGCGGTCCGATCCTTCCGCGCAAGGGTAGGTGCCGATATATGTGAACGGTTTTTCGCTCCACAGCGATGCACGGAACTGTCCGCGGGGCTTGAGGAAGCCTCCGAAATCGAGAAGACCGGTGTAAAGACCGCGGGAAGGCCAGCTGCCCGACTCCCCGAGATAATCGATGCCGGTCCAGATGAACTGGCCGAAAATGAAGTCATTGTCACGGACGGCCTTCCATGAGCCGAATGAGGACGAGGTCTCGCTGCCGTAGATGATGCGGTCAGGATATGTCACGTGGTCAATGGCATAGCGGTTTTCCGTATAGTTGTAGCCGACCACATCCACCACCTCCGGATAGATGGTCTCGTTGGACATCACCACCCCCGCGAGGGCTCCGGTTACAGGCCTGGACGCATCCACACTTCGGATGCACCCTGCAAGACGCTCCGCTATGAAGCCGATACGGCGCGCATCGGGAGCCTCTGGCCTGTATCCTCCGAACATCGGCTGGTTGATGGAGGTCCCGTCCAGGACAGGGTGGGAATAAGGGTCGTTGGGATAGTCCACCTCATTGCCGACACTCCATAGGAATATGGAAGCGTGGTTGCGGTCGCGGCGCACCATATCGGTGACGTCACGGTCTATCCATTCTTCGAAAAAGTCATATGTGCCGTCAAAGCCTGGAGTGCCCACGTTCCATCCTTCGATCCACTTGCGCTTGGGGAACTCCCATTCGTCCGACCCCTCATCCATCACGAGAAATCCGAGTCTGTCGCAAAGGTCGTAAAGCACCGGGGCCTGCGGATTGTGGCTCATCCTTATGGCATTGACTCCTATTGCCTTGAGATTGAGAAGCCTCCTTTCCCATACCTCCTCCGGCACGGCAGCGCCGAGCACTCCGGCATCATGATGGAGGCATACCCCCTTGACCTTCATCCATTTGCCGTTGAGTGCAAAACCCCTGTCGGCATCGAAATCCAGAGTACGGATCCCGACAGTGCACTCCGCCCTGTCAACCTGTTTTCCGCCGGCAAGCAGGCTGGTGCGCAGCGTATAGAGATAAGGGTCGTCAAGATTCCACCTGTGCGGTGACGGGACCCTGAGACTCAGGCTTTTGGCAGTCTCCCCCTTTCCAAGTCTTGAGCGGGAACGCGCAACCTGCTTTCCGTCAGCATCATAGAGGACAGCCTCGACCGAAAGCGACACCTCTTCCCCACCTTTTTCCACCTCCATATCCACGACAACGGTAGCCTGCCTGTCTGAAACATCTTCGGCGTGCCACCCGAGTCCCCACTGCGTGAAATGGGTCTTCGGGGCAGCCACAATCCACACGTCACGGTAGATTCCGGAACCGGAGTACCATCGGGAATCGGCATACCTGCTGTGGTCAACCCGCACGGCAAGCACATTTTCGCCCTCGCACAGATACGGCGTCATGTCATACATGAAGGAAATGTAGCCGTTGGGACGCTTTCCGAGAAGATGGCCGTTGAGATAGACCTCGCTGCGGTTATAGACCCCCTCAAAATAGACATAATGGAGCGGGGCACCGTCGCTGACGGTGAAATGTTTTCTGTACCAGGCGATTCCGCCGGGGAGATAACCCGTGCAGCTCGCAAGCGACGGCGAAAGCGTGCCCTCCACGGACCAGTCGTGCGGAAGATCCAGGGTGCGCCAGGAGGAATCGTCGAACGAGGGTGCGGCCATCTCCGGGCCGTCGGTCAGCGAGAAAAGCCATCCGTCATTGAATCTTACGGCCTCACCGAATGATACCTGCGCCTTCGCAGGGAGGACTGCAAGAAATACGGCAACAATGGCCGCAAGCGGGGTTTTACATGGTTTCATATCACAAGTTCTTGATATACAATATACTTTCCGGTCCCATATTGAACAGCAGGTCCATTATTGAAAGGTTGGGAGTGAAGCCGAATTTTGATGCAAACACCTGATAATAGGGCTTCTCAAGTCCAAGGGAGGCCAGGATGGTGTCCGGGCGCTTGGGGGTGATGTCATATCTGTGGTCCGCCCCTGGGCAGGCTCCAGGCGCCGTGAATTCCTCCGTGGGCACAAGACGGACCGGCAGCCCCATCCTTTCCACAAAATACCGTATCAGACTGAGGTTCAGCTCCCAGAGCGTCTGCGGGCGGCTTTCAAGTATTCCGAAGATCCCGTCCCTGTAGTATTCGAAAAACGGCGAACTGTCATAAGCCGATTCAACGGCCTTTTCCGTCTTGGCCACCCACGGCACGGAATAGTCCACACGTACCCCTGCAATGGAGTCCTCACCGTCATGGACAACAGGAAAAGAAAGGGAAAGCGGGCCGTTTGCCGACAGTATGGTGCAGCGGTTGCGCCAGGTCTGCTTGACGTAGTGTTCACAGGCCTCGATATGGACCGGGAATAAACTCACCCCGTCCTCGGATGCGGACAGGGTGAATTCTGACGCCAGCGCGGCAAACCACGATACCGGCGGAAAATATGCAGTCGAGAGAAGCACTAGTCAATCGGGCCTTTGTCGCTGCTGTCGCAAGCCCTCACGATGCCCCTCTTTGAATTGCGGATGAAATTGAGGATGTTGTCCCTCTCCTCTGAAGGAGGGAATCCGGCCTCGACTTTGGCACAACCGTCGGAAATGTTGTATCCCTGGAAGTAGATTGTGTCGTAGATGTCCTTGATGTTGCGGATGACATCCGAAGAGAATCCCCTTCTGCGCAATCCCACGAGATTGACTCCTGCATAGCCGATAGGTTCGCGTCCGCAGAGTGAATACGGAGGGATGTCCTTGTTGACCTTGGAGGCGCCTCCGACCATTGCATGGCATCCGATCTTCGAGAACTGATGAGCCTTTGTACCGCCTCCGATGATGGCCCAGTCATCCACATCAGTCTCGCCGGCAAGACCGACATAGCTTACGAGGATGCAATGGTTGCCCACCTTGCAGTCGTGTGCGATATGGACATAGGACATGATCAGCGTGTCGCTTCCGATCCTGGTGACACCCTTGCCGCTGGCCTTGGTGCCGCGGTTGATGGTGGCGCACTCGCGGATGGTCACCCTGTCGCCGATTTCGACATATGTGACCTCGCCGTCAAACTTGAGGTCCTGCGGAATGGCGCCTACAACGGCACCCGGAAACACCTCGCATTCCTTTCCGAGACGTACATAACTGAAAATCGTGGCATGAGGAAGTATTTTGCAGCCGTCACCGATCTCCACATTGTCATCGATGAATGCGTAAGGACCGATTTCGATATTGTCGCCGAGCTTTGCGTTCGGGCTGACAGAAGCAAGAGGATGTATTTTATTCATATTCAATTGTTTTTTATTCGGCAAGGCTCTTGAGGAACTCCTTTGCCGCAGCGGTGTTGATGCCGTGTCCCGGCTTGTATGCTGTGATTTTTGCCCTGAGGAAGCCTCCGCACAGGCGAAGGTCGCCGATGATGTCAAGCAGTTTGTGGCGGCCGCACTCGTTCGGAAAGTGAAGCTTCAGGTTGCTCAGATAACCGTTCTCCACCGTAAGGCCTTTCCTTCCTATTGCCGCGGACATACGGTCAAGCTGTTCCTGGGATACAGGATGCTCCACAATCACGATGGCGTTGTCCACGTCCCCGCCCTTGATCAGATTGTTGGCCATAAGGTATTCGATTTCGTGGAAGAACACGAAAGTGCGGCAGCATGCAATCTCCCCGGCATAGTCCATGGACTCGTCCCAGCAGGCTGTCTGGACACCCAGCACCTTGGAGCCGAAATCGACCGTGATTTCATAGGACAGGGTATCGGCGGGCTCGATCCTTACCAGGGAGCCGCTCTTTTCGTCCCTTACCTCGATGGTGCGGGGAACGGTCAGGTACCTGCGCTCCGCACTCTGGGAAACGGTACCGTCTGCTCCGAAAGCCTCCACATAAGGCCTCGCGCTGCCGTCAAGAATCGGGATCTCGCCACCGTCCACGTCAATATATGCATTGTCCACGCCCATTCCTGTGAGCGCGGACAATATGTGTTCGACAGTAAGGATACTCTGTCCCTCCGACTCCACCGTAGTACAGCGTGAAGTACTTGTGACACGGTCGGCAAGCGCATCAATCACGACGCCTTCCCTGACCTTGCGGAACTTGATTCCGGTATTCTCCGGAGCCGGTCCGACAGTTATTTTTGAAAAGGCTCCGGTATGAAGGCCCTTGCCTTCGAATGTGTATTCTCTTTTGAGAGTCTGCTGAAACATCTGTCAAGCTTTTATGATAAAGATTGCAAAAATACTATATTTTTGAATCATTTGCAATTTTGGGCGTTTACGCCTCCTCGCCGTTGCGCTTGAACACCGCGTAGCTCTTCATGAACGTGCGTACCGGAAGGGCCGGCGAGCCGAGCAGGGTCTGTCCGGATTTGCGTATGTTGCCTATGATGCCCGCCTGGGCTCCGATTGTGGTGTTGTCGGCGATGGTGAGATGGCCGGCAATGCCCACCTGGCCTGCCAGGATGCAGTTTTTGCCGATTTTCACCGAGCCTGCTATGCCGCACTGCGCTGCCATTACCGTGTTTTCCCCTATCTCGACATTGTGCGCAATCTGGCAGAGGTTGTCGATCTTGACGCCGTTTCCGATGATGGTCGATTCCATCTCTGCGCGGTCGATGGTGGTGCAGGCGCCGATTTCGACATTGTCGCCGATTATGACATTGCCCATATGCTCGATTTTCTGCCAGGTGCCGTCAGGCTGCGGGGCGTTGCCGAAGCCGTCGGAGCCGATCACCGCGTTGGAATGGATGATGACATTGTCGCCGATGACCATTCCCGGATAGATGACCACTCCCGGATAGATGAGGCAGTGCTTGCCGATAACGGTATTGTCACCCACATAGACATTTTCGAAAATCTTGGTGTAGTCGCCCACTTCGGCGTGGTGTCCGACATAGCTGTGGCTCCCGAGATAGACCTTTTTCCCGAACTTTGTAGTCAGGAACCAGGTGGAACGCCATCCGCGGTGACGGGTGTCGGTGCGGCGCTGGGCCGATGCGTATTTGAGGAGTTCGGCTATTGCTGTGTATGAATCGTCCACTCTCACAAGAGTCGGGGTGACAGGTGCCTTGGGCTGGAAATCCTTGTTTACAAGCAGGATGGAAGCCTGGCAGGTATAGACATACTGCTCGTATTTCGGATTGGCATAAAAACAAAGCTTGCCGGGTTTTCCGTGCTCGATCTTCGCAAATCCTGTAACTTTTGCATCGGGGTTGCCTTCCACGGTCCCCTTGAGGACTTTTGCGAGATGGGCTGCAGTCAATTCCATAGTAAATATCCGTTTTTTAGATTATAATTATGCGAAATTAGGAATAATTTCTATACTTTGAAAGTTCTATGTTACCGTTATTGTGTCCTTCTTTCGCAAATTGTACTGTTTTTGCATTTAATTGTCCATTTCTGGGCAGGGAAAATCGTGCCATAACATTTTTTTGTCAATTCGGTGTTTTTTCGTATCTTTGCGCCGTGTGATTGGATAGGGGCCGGGCGGTCACCTATTTTTGTTTATATTACGATGAATTCAGGATTTGAAAAGGAAATAATGGAGAAACTCTCCGGGCCCGCACAGGAAAGGGGATGTTTCATCGTGGACGTTGAAGTCACTGACGACGATGACATTACCGTGGCAATCGAGGCAATGGACAGGGACATAGTCCTTGAAGACTGCGTGGCGCTGGACGGAGTATTCCACAGCATCTGGAACCAGGACGAGAGGGACTATTCGCTTACCGTGACCTCGGCCGGCCTGGATATGCCTTTCAAAGACCCGCGCCAGTACCTGAAGGCGCTCGGGACAAAGGTGGAGGTGCTCCTCAAGGGCGGCAGGAAACTGGTTGCAACGCTCGAGGAGGCCAACGGAGAGGGCATCGTGCTGGGCTACTCCGCAAAGGAAGCGGTGGAGGGCAGCAAGAAAAAGGTGACGGTACAGCGGCACGACCGTTTCACCTTCGACCAGGTCAATTCCGTAAGGCCCCACATCGAATTCGAATGACGCAGGGCCGCGGGACACATTGGGACACAACATTTTGAACAATAATAAGAATCAATACAATGGCAGAAGAGAAAATCGACCTCAAGAGTGCGTTCGCAGCATTCAAGGATGAGAAACAGATCGACAGGCCTACAATGATGGGCGTCCTTCAGGATGTTTTCAAGGCACAGCTCATCAAGACTTTCGGTACGGCCGACAATTTTGATATCATCGTCAACCCGGACAAGGGTACGGTGGAAATTTTCCAGAACCTCGAAGTTGTGGACGAGGTGGAAGACCCTGATTCACAGATTTCGCTCGCCGAGCTCCACGAGATGGGAGAAGACGATTTCGAAATCGGTGAGGAGTTTGCGAAGAAGGTGGAGCTCAAAGACTTCGGCCGCCGCGGAATCCTCAACATCAGGCAGAATCTCCAGGGCCGCATCATGGATATCGAGAAGGCCAATCTCTACAACAAATACACCCAGAAAATCGGGGAGCTCTTCACCGGGGAGGTCTATCAGAAATGGGCGAAGGAAGTGCTCATCCTCGACGAGGACGGCAATGAGCTCCGCCTGCCCAAGACAGAGCAGATCCCGGGCGAGCACTTCGCCAAGAACGATTCCGTCCGCGCAATCATCAAGAGCGTGGAGATGAAGAACAACACCACCCCGTACATCGTGCTTTCAAGGACATCCAACGATTTCCTCATCAAGCTTTTCGAGCAGGAGGTTCCGGAAATCGCCGACGGCCTCATCACCATCAAGAAAGTGGTACGCATCCCGGGAGAGAGAGCCAAGGTCGCAGTGGAGTCCTATGACGACCGCATCGACCCTATCGGAGCCTGCATCGGAGTGAAGGGTTCGCGCATCATCGGCATCGTACGCGAGCTGCGCAACGAGAATATCGACGTGCTCCAGTGGACATCCAACGTGTCCCTGCTCATCCAGAGGGCCCTTGCTCCGGCAAGAATCTCCTCAATCGACATGGGCACCGGCGAGAACGACAAGATCAAGGTGTTCATGGATCCGGAAGAGGTCAAGAAGGGTATCGGAAAGGGCGGATGCAACATCAAGCTCGCAGGCATGCTCGTTGACCGTGAGATCGAAGTCTGGAGGGACATCCCTAAGGACGGGGAGGAAGGTGAAGAGGAGGATGTGCTTCTCTCGGCATTTGACGACGTGATCGACCCGTGGGTGATCGAAAGGCTGCAGTCCATCGGCTGCGACACCGCCAAGAGCGTCCTCGCACTCGACCCGGCAGACGTGGCTGAAAGGGCCGACCTTGAAGACGAGACTGTAGAGGAGGTGATGAACATTCTCAAGGCCGAGTTTGAGGACTAAGGTGAATCAATAAAAAAAGGGGTTATATATGGCAGAAATCAGACTGAACAAATTAGCGAAGCAGTACAACATCGGGCTCTCGGATCTCGTGAGCTTTCTCAACAGCAAGGGCCTCGGCATAGATGAAAATCCGAATGCGAAGATTTCGGACGAGTGGATTCCGGCTCTCGACAAAAAGTTCGGGGACGACAGGAAGGCCGCTACCGAAGCCGCCAACAGGGACATCAAGATGAAGGAAATCATCGAAAAGAGCACCCGCAGGCAGGCTGCCGAGAAAGAGGAGGAAGATGAACCGGTGCGTGAGACTACAATCAAGAGTACAATTCTTTCCGGACTTAACGAAAAGCCTTCCGAGCCGAAGCAGGAGGTTGTGGAAGCAGCCCCTGTAGAGGAGGGAAAGCCTGAAATTGAGGAGGTTCTGCCGGAAGAGGAGCCTTCCGTCACCGTGGCTGAAGAGCCCGATGCGGAGCCTGTGCAGGAGGAGGAGAAGCCTGCGGAGGAAGAGGAACCGGCCAGCGTGCCGGAGCCTGTGGAGGAGGAGCCTGCGGAAGAGCCCGTAGAGGCGGACATCCAGCCGGAAGCAGAGCCGGAGCCGGCAAAAGAGGAGCCTGCAGCCCTGCAGCAGTCCGATACGACCCCGTCGGACACCAGGACAGAGCCGGGCTTCAAGGTTGTCGGCAAGGTCGATCTCTCACAGTTCGACACCAAGAAGAAAAAGAAGAGGGAGCGCATCCAGAAGGACAGCCAGAAGGTGGATGTCAACAAACTGGATGCAGAATCCAGGAAAGACGGCAAGAAGGACCGCGGCGGCAAGAACGGCGGTGCATCCTCCGGCCAGAACCAGGGCAAGGGCGGAAAGAACCAGCCACAGCAGCAGAACCAGGCCAAAGACGGAGGAAAGGGCCGCAAGAAGGACCGCTTCAAGCCTGCGATGACCGAAGAGGAGCAGGAGGAGATGCAGAAGGAAATCCAGAAGCAGGTCAAGGAGACCTACGCAAGGATGAGCGACAGCAAGAAGAGCAACTTCGGCGCAAAATACCGCAAGGAGAAGAGGGAGGCGGCCGCCAGCAGGATGATGGAGGTGATGGAGCAGGAGGAGCAGGAGAAGAAAGTGCTCAAAGTGACGGAGTTTGTTACCGTCAACGATCTGGCCACCCTCATGAACAATACCCCTGTCAACAAGGTCATCGGGGCGTGCCTCAACCTCGGACTCATGGTGTCCATCAACCAGAGGCTCGATGCGGAGGCCCTCGTGCTCGTGGCTGAGGAGTTCGGCTACAAGGTCGAATTCGTCACCGCCGAGCTCACCCAGGAGATTGAAAGCGAAGAGGCAGACAGGGAGGAAGACCTTGTCACAAGGCCGCCGATCATCACCGTGATGGGTCACGTCGACCACGGAAAGACTTCCCTCCTGGACTATATCAGAAAGACAAACGTGATTGCCGGAGAGGCCGGAGGTATCACCCAGCACATCGGAGCCTACAATGTGAAAATGCCTGACGGAAGGCGCATCACCTTCCTCGACACCCCTGGACACGAAGCATTCACCGCAATGCGTGCCCGTGGAGCACAGCTGACCGACCTCGCGATCATCATCATCGCGGCCGACGACGCAGTGATGCCGCAGACTGTGGAGGCAATCAACCACGCACAGGCGGCAGGTGTGCCTATGGTATTTGCAATCAACAAGATAGACAAGCCTGGCGCACAGCCTGAAAAGATCTATCAGCAGCTCGCCCAGATGAATATCCTCACGGAGGCCTGGGGCGGAAAATACCAGTGCCAGGAGATTTCGGCCAAGAAGGGCCTCAATGTGGACAAGCTCCTCGAGAAAGTCCTTCTGGAGACCGACATGATGGACCTCAAGGCCAACCCTCACAAGGTCGGCAGCGGTGCAGTCATCGAATCCTCGCTGGACAAGGGACGCGGCTATCTCGCCACAATCCTCGTCCAGAACGGTACCATCCACAAGGGGGACATGCTCCTGAGCGGATGCTATTTCGGCCGCATCAAGTCGATGTTCAACGAGCGCGGCCAGATGATTTCGGAGGCAGGTCCTTCAACCCCGGTATCCGTGCTCGGACTCAACGGGGCACCTTCAGCAGGAGAGAAGTTCAACATCATGACCGACGAGAAGGAGGCAAAGGCCATCGCCAACAAGCGCGAGCAGCTCATCCGCATCCAGGGCATCAAGACCCAGAAGCACATGACCCTCGAGGAAATCGGCCGCCGTATCGCAATCGGCAACTTCAAGGAGCTCAATGTCATCGTCAAAGGTGACGTGGACGGCTCAGTGGAGGCACTTTCCGATTCGCTCATCAAGCTCTCGACCGAGGAGATCCATGTAAATGTGATCCACAAGGCCGTCGGTGCGATTTCCGAGTCCGATGTGATGCTTGCTACTGCATCGGACGCCATCATCATCGGCTTCCAGGTGCGTCCGTCTTCCGATGCGCGCTCCACTGCCGAGAAGGAAGGCATCGAGATCAGGCTCTACTCCGTCATCTATGACGCCATCAATGAGGTCAAGGACGGTATTGAGGGTATGCTCGAGCCGGAGAAGAAGGAGGAGGTTGTCGCAACTGCACTCGTCAAGCAGCCGTTCAAGATCCCTAAGGTCGGCACCATCGCGGGCAGCCTCGTCAAGGACGGCAAGCTCGTCAAGCCGGGCAAGGTAAGGCTTATCCGCGACGGCATTGTGGTCTATACCGGTGAAATCGCATCCCTGCGCCGCGGCAAGGACGACGCCAAGGAAGTCATGGCCGGGATGGAGTGCGGTATCGGCATTGAAAACTACAACGATATCAAGGAGGGAGACATCATTGAGGAGTTCCAGATAGTCGAAATCAAGAGGACTCTGTAATGGCCCGCGGAAGGATACTCGTCGTGGACGACAATTCGGGAATAAGGTCGGCGCTGAAGCTATTTCTGCCCGACCATTTTTCCGATGTGGAGACACTCCCCTCCCCGAAGGAGCTGATGAGCACAATCGCAACCTTCAGGCCCGACGCAGTCCTTCTAGACATGAATTTCGTTTCCGACATCAATACCGGCAACGAAGGCCTGTACTGGCTTTCGGAAATCAAAGCGCATTATCCCGAGGTGCAGGTAGTGCTGTTTACGGCATATGCCGACATTTCCCTTGCAGTGGAGGGGATGAAGCGCGGAGCATTTGACTTCATTGTGAAGCCGTGGGAGAATGCAAAGCTCGTCAGGACTCTCTCCGAGGCGGTGGATGCAAGCCGCAGGAACAGCGGGAAAAGAGTGCCTGAAAGGTCTTCAGCGGCGGTTTACTGGGGCAGCGGAGAGGCAATGAGGCAGGTCCGGGCCACCCTCGACCGGATTGCTCCGACCGATGCCTGCGTGCTCATAACCGGAGAAAACGGCACGGGAAAGGATGTGGTGGCATCATATATCCACAGCATTTCCGCGAGGAGAAACGGTCCCTATGTCGCCGTGGACCTCGGCGCGGTGACCGACACCCTCTTTGAAAGCGAGATGTTCGGCCATGTCAGGGGAGCATTCACGGGAGCGGTCAGCGACCACGAGGGCAAATTCGGAGCAGCCGACGGGGGAACACTTTTCCTTGACGAAATCGGCAACATTCCGCTCCACCTCCAGGCAAAGCTGCTGCGCGCCCTGCAGAACCGCAGCGTGGCGAGAGTGGGCGGCAAGGAGGAAATCCCTTTTGACATCAGGCTCATCTGCGCGACCAACCGCAACATCGGGGAAATGGTGGCGGAAGGCAGCTTCAGGGAGGACCTGTTCTACAGGATCAACACTATACACATCAATCTGCCTCCGCTCCGCGAAAGGCCGGACGAAATCATCCCGCTGGGCAATCTCTTCATCGGGGAGTTTTCGCAGAGATACAACCGCAGGGACATTGTGCTGGACGATGACGCAGCGGCAAAGCTGCTTACGCACCAGTGGCCCGGCAATATCAGGGAGCTCAGGAACTGCATTGAAAATGCCGTGATCATGTCGGAAGGAGGAGTCATCCGCCAGGGTGACATCCATTTCAGCAATGCCACGGCAAGAGTGCCACAGGATGGCGGGGGCGATACTCTCGCGATGGCCGAGGAGAAGGCCATCAGGGATGCGCTCGAAAGATTCGGCGGCAATCTTTCAATGGTAGCCAAAGCATTGAAAATCAGTCGTCCCACCCTTTACGCAAAACTCAAGAAATACGGCATTTAGCTATGCTTTCCACTTGGGGTGCCATAGGCCTTTGCGCACTTGTCGCCGCCGTGACCGCGGCGGTGTCGTTTTTTGTCATTTCCCGCAAGGTCTGCAGGAAGACTTCCTATATGCTCGATGCCCTGGAAGACGGGGAAACCAATTTCAAATTTAACGAAAGGTCGCTCAGGGACCTGAATGTCAACAGGACGCTTAACAGGCTCAGGGGCATTTTCCTGAAGGAAAAGGAGGCAATCAAGGAGCAGGAGGAATATCTTTCGAAGATGATGGAGAACATCACGACGGGGATTGTGGTGTGGGACGGTGACGGGGCAGTCAGATACTGCAACAATGTGGCGCTCAAGATGTTGGGGGTATCGTCGCTCAGCAGCATAAGGCAGCTCCGCAATATCGGGGACGGAATCGACAGGGCTTTTCTGCAGGTCACCCCGGAGCGGGAGGGGCGCATAACCGTCGAAAACGAAAGGGGCGGAAGGACGCTATCGGTGGCCTGCACACGGGCAGTTCTTTCAGGCAAGGAAGTGAATATCACCGCATTGAACGATATCAGCGGTCAGATGGACGAGTATGAGTTCAGCTCGTGGGAGAAGCTTCTGAGGGTGCTGACACACGAGATAATGAACACGGTCTCCCCAATTGCGTCGCTCAGCGAGGCGCTGCTTGAAGATGAGACCGACCCGGACAGGAAGAAGGGGCTCCAGACGATTTCCTCCTCGTCCCGCGACCTGATAAAGTTTGTCAGGACCTACCGCAATCTTACCGGGCTGTCGCTCCCGATGAAAAGGGCTTTTGAGCTCAAGGAGTTGATTGACAGCGTGATTGGGCTGACAAAGGCTGATTTCGAGGCAGCCGGGGCGAGTTGCCGTTATGTAGGCAGGAGCGAGGATATCCTCCTTTATGCGGACTATGGCCAGATCAGCCAGATTTTCATCAATCTGCTGAAGAATGCCCTGCAGGCAGGGGCGCAAAATGTGGTGATCGAGGCCGGGATTGACGCCAACGACATCACTGTGGTGGACGTCTGCAATGACGGCCATCCAATCAGCGAGAGCAGCCGGAAAGACATATTCGTGCCGTTCTTCACCACAAAGAAAGAGGGCAGCGGCATCGGCCTGAGCCTGTCACGGCAGATCATGCGTATGCACGGCGGCTCCATCACTCTGCTCGGCAGCGACCTGTCCGGCACCACGTTCCGGCTGACGTTCAGATAATGGCGGAACGCCATTATCTGAATGTCAGCCTCTCAACCCTCTGTCGCTGCGCGACTTCCCCCTTTCAGGGGGATACGGCCTGCGCTCTCGCTCCGGCCGGTGGCTCCACTGGTTCGTTTTTCTTCGAAAAACTCCCTGACGTTCCGCCACGGCGGCTGATGCCGCCCGGTCCGCTTTGCTCCAGCGGGCGTCTCCGCTATTCGACTTCCTTCGGCAATCTCATTTCCGCTCCAACGCGGGGAGTGATTGCGCCCTTTTCTACATTCTCATCATGGCGGAAGGGCTGATTCTGAGAATCCTGCAGATGGAGCCGGCTACCGACAGGCTCGGTTCCGCCCTGCCTGAAGTAA
Source organism: uncultured Bacteroidales bacterium (assembly GCA_945868745.1). GTDB lineage: Bacteria > Bacteroidota > Bacteroidia > Bacteroidales > UBA932 > Cryptobacteroides. Next base: position 5,573 of record CAMBMK010000008.1, on the reverse strand, counting down.
AATCATTCACCCTCGTCGTGCTGATACCCAGTTGCTGCGCCAGCTCTTTCTGGGTGAGTTTCATCTCCTTGAGGCCATCCTTGATCAACTCAGCCACTGTAGGCTTTTCAATAGGATAATGAGACTCCTCATAGTCAATCACTATTTCTGACATCATAGCCAGCTCCACAGCCTTCGGGTCATCAGGAGACATATCCTCACCTACTGCCGGGAGGAGTTCCTCAACTCTCGACAAAGCCAACTGATACTGTGCTTCCGTTATCTGTCTCATATTCTTTTCCTCAAACATTTGATGCATCTATCCTGTCATATTGCTTATGCGTCCCGACAAACCGGATGAAAACATATCCCATCACAAACTTCACGACGACAACCAATCTGAACTTGTTTCCTCCGATATTGAACACATAGTGCTGATTCCCCACTGAATCCACAGAGTTGAAGTCGCGTTTCATCTCCGCAAATCCGCTCCAATGGGCATCCGACACAATATGATACCACCGCTCAAGAGGAGTCTTCGCATCGGCATATTCTTCTTTATCGTAAAACTCCCTCAACTTCCTTTGCGACACGATTCTCATGACTTGGTTTTTTGCAAAAATAAGCAATAATTCCGAATATTAAAATTTTTCTTCGTAAATGTTCCTTTATGCAAAATTTCAACGGTCCAATATTTACATCATGGCGGAAACGTTTCATCATTCCGTTTTCAGGGAATTCACGGGATTGGCCGAGACGGCTCTCCAGGACATCAGCGCCACGACTGCAAGAGTCAGAAGCCCGATGGCGGCAAATGCCGCGACAAACTCCAATCCGGAGACACCCACCTTTTCCACAAAACTCTCCTGCCACCTGACAATCGCAAACCACCCGGGCGGCACAGCAATCAGGAAGGCCGCAAGCAGCCTGGCGGCATACTTCGCGAGAGTTTCCCTTATCAGGGGACAATTGTCGGCCCCATATACCTTCCTTATGGCAATGGTGCGCCTGCTGTATTGCAGGTCGAGAAGCACCTGTCCGAAAATCCCGACAAGCGCGAGGACGGCGGCAAGCATGGAAAACAGCGATACCACCTTCTCCTGCTTGATTTCGGGCCTGTACAGCTCTCCGAGAATGCTGTCATAGAGCATGGTCTCGAAAAGGTAAGCCGGATCCATACCGCAAAGAACCGCATTGATCCTGCTGACACACTCCAGACGGTCATATCCTTCGGCAAGCCTTATGTAAGTCCATGTCATTGAAGAATATCCCTCCGGGAGAGCAATATAGCACACCGGCGAAACCTCCTGCCTGAGGGAATTGATGCAGACATCTCCGGTCTGTCCGATTATCTCGAAGCCGTCAAGCGCCCCGCCTGCATACATGTCTATGCCCTGGTCGGCAGCGGCCCTGTTGATGATCACGCTCCGGCCCGTCCTGTCCGATTCGGAGAAGTTCCTTCCCTCGACAACAGGTATTCCCATGACACTGAGGAAATTGGGGCTGCAATAGAACACGTATGTCCTGATTGGCCGGCCATTGTAATCGAAAGTCGATGTATTATAGACATCCGACCCTCCCATGCATTCCATCGAGAATGCGACATCCTCGACCTCATCCAATGCCATAAGGCTCTGCCTGAGCCACTCAGCGCTTTTTGCATAATGATTCTGCGAAATTTTCACCACGGCCACCCTGTCCTTTTCAAAGCCGTTGTCGCGGCTTATCAGATAATGGTTCTGACGGTAAAGGGAAATGACGAAAATCAGCAGGACAAATGAGACTGAGTATTGGAGAATCATCATCACCGAGCGGAAGCGCTTTCCGGACAACGAATACTGCATATCGCCCTTAAGGGCCAGCGCCGGAGGAAGGCTGGTGACATAGACACTCGGGAAAAGACCGGCTATGAGCCCGATAAGCAGGGCCGTAAATGCGGATGCAACAGTCAGGGATACCTGTTGAGGGAGCCTGAAAGGCATATCCACAAGGCCTTCCGCGGCCAGCGCAGAACTTGCCGGAGCAATTATGCAAAGCGCCAGGACGAAGGCTGCCCCGCTGAAGAGCACTGCCTCGAGCACCAGGGATGCGCGGAGAGCCGGGACACTGCTGCCCAGGATTTTCCTCGTGTTGATGTTCCTGACACGCATCGGGGCCAGCGCAGTAAAGAAGGTGGTGTAGTTGATTCCGCCTATAAGCAGCACGGCAAAGGAAATGCAGATAAGAATCCACATCCTGCTCCGGCTTCCGTTCTTATAGATTGCGCTGCCCGCATCGGCGAAATATATCTCCTCCACAGGGGTCAGCTCAATGTCGGTCAGCCAGTCACTGTCATAGTCGAAGGCCCCGTTGAACGTACTCTCCACAACCTCCCTGCTGTCAGGGCTGTCGAGAAGGAGGTAGCAATTGAAGTTGGCTCCGCCATAGCTCCCTTTCTGGATATCACCGGCATTGAGATAGATATCGTTGCGGATCTGGGAGTTCTCGGGGAAATCCCTATAGACCGCACCGACAACCAGGTTGAGGCCCCTCTCTTCGCCGAAGATATATTGTTCGTTGTGGGACAGCACCTTGCCGACAGCCGGCTCTCCGGAGAACAGTTTTTCTGCCAAAGATTGGGGGATGGCTACGGTGGTGTCGTCCGCCAAAGCCCCGGCACTGCCTTCAACGAATTCAGCGCCGAACACTTTGAAGAATTCCGGATATACTACGTTTATCCTGCTCTTGAATACATCCTGCATTCTTCCGTCTTCCTTTGCGGCACTGAAGATAATGTCACCGATGAACGGGCAGGTGATTGAACCGGCCTCTATGTGGGGCGAACACGTGATTATGTCGTCGGCATACCCCCTCGGGAGAATATTCCTGAAGATGTCATCCTTGCCGGTGCCGGTTTTGTCCACACGGTAGATGCGTCCGGATGTGGGATGATTACGGTCGAATCCCCTTTCATATCCGACCTGCACCATCAGCACCATAAAGGCAGTGAACCCCAGCGTCAGACCGATGAGGTTCATAACCATCGCCACTGAATACTTCCTCAGTATTGCTAAAAAACTTTTCATTCGTTACAACTCGTTCTGGACATCGCTGACAATCTGACCGTCGAATAGGCTGATGATGCGCTGGGCGCAGGAAGCATCTCTCTGTGAATGGGTTACCATCACAATGGTCGTTCCCTCCCTGTTGAGCTCCCCGAGAAGGTCCATAACCTCCTTGCCGTTTTTGGAGTCAAGGTTGCCGGTAGGCTCGTCGGCAAGTATCAGCTTGGGGCTTGAGACGCACGCCCTCGCAATCGCCACCCTCTGCTGCTGACCGCCGGAGAGCTGCTGCGGGAAATGCTGGGCACGGTGGCTGATATTCATCCTCTTGAGCATAGCGGTCACCCTCTCCCTGCGCTCGGATGCGCTGATGCCGAGATAACGCAGAGGAAGCTCGACATTCTCATACACATTGAGTTCGTCGATGAGGTTGAAGCTCTGGAAGACAAAGCCGATGTTGCCCTTGCGGAACTTTGTGCGGTCCTTTTCCCTGAGCCTGGCCACCTCCTTGCCGAGAAGCTCATAGCTCCCGGAGGAAGGGTTGTCGAGCAGGCCGAGAATGTTGAGGAGGGTTGACTTGCCGCATCCGGACGGGCCCATTACCGCCACAAACTCCCCGTCCGCAATTTCAAACGATACGTTGTTCAATGCAGTCGTTTCGATTTCTTCTGTGCGGAACACTTTGCACAGGTCATTTACTTTAATCATGGTTGTTTGATATTTTATTGTTATTTATATTCATTCAGATCTCTCCATTACGGCACTTCGTGCCTTCAGTCGAGATGACAATATTGTCATTTCTTTCGCTATCGCTCAAGCGACTTCGTCGATTACGAGCGGAGCCCGAAGGGCTGAGTCGAGAAATCTATTCTGTCTTGATACCTTCTGCCGGGTTGCGGCGGACGGCGTGGACAGTCTGCCAGAGCACCGAAAGCACGGCAATCAGCAGCGAAAGCACGCAGGTAAGGATGAATATCCAGGCGCCAAGGGGGATACGGTAGCTGAAATCCTGGAGCCACCTGTCCGAGATGTAAAACGCCACAGGCACGGCCACTATGCAGGAGACCATCAGCGGAACACAGAACTTGGTGAGCATCAGCAGGATGACCTCGCGGACACTTCCTCCCATTATTCTCCTTACGGCAATCTCGCTCTTGCGCTGGCGGATGAAGAACAGTGACAGCCCGATGAAGCCGAATATTGAAATCAGAAGGGCTATTCCTGTGAACATCAGGACAATATGCAGGACATTCCTTTCCTCTTCAAACTGGGATGCAATCATCATGTCAAGGTCCTGGACAATCCAGTCAATATCGCGCCTGTCCGTGACAACCTCTCCCAGGGCATCAGTGATTGTCCTGTATGCCTCCGGAGAGCCGTCGGTCTTGACTACAAAGTTTGGTTCCTTCATCGCCTCCGTGTCCTTAAGATAGATTGCAAACTCCTCGAAATCATTGAGAATGTTGCCTTTATGGAAATTGCTGATTATGCCGGCAATCTGCTCCGTCTGTCCGCCGCCCCACCGGATCTCCCTGTCGGAGTCCGAAAGGCCGAGTTTCTCCTTCATCTTTTCATTGATATAGACGGCGCCCTCCGATGCCCCGTAATCATCCAATATCTCCAGTCCGTAAATCTCCATCGCTTCCCTGTCGAGGCTCGCCTGAAAGATAAGATGGGTGGCGCCTTCCATGTCCTTCATCATCCTGATTGAAGACATTCCCACTGAGAGACAGCTGCCGCGGCTCGTTCCGATTCTTTGGACGCAAGGCAGCCTCTGGAGTGTGGAAAGAATAGCCTCGGAGTCGCCCGGTTCGTCCGGAGAGATGAACAGGACATCCTCAGTGGTGATTCCGAGAGGAGCATTGACGAGCGCATTGATCTGTAGGGCAACCACCAATGACAGCGTGAGCATCACTATGGTGATGACATTCTGGACCATGATGAACACCCTGCTGAACACCATTTTCGACCTGTAGCGGAAGCTTCCCCTTACCACGTCTATCGGCTTGAAGGATGAAATCTGGACCCCCGGGATGATTCCGGCAAGCAGGCCGGTCACCACGATGAAGCAGAGGCAGGTGCCCACCGTCCCCGGAGTGAAGTCATTTTCGAGCATTATCCTGCCCCGGAACATCGATGCCATATCGTCCTGGAACAGGAAAGCCAGCCCGAGACCTATGAGGAAGGAAACCAGCACGATGAGTATGGATTCTCCCACAAGTTTGCTGATTATTTCCTTCGGGGAGCTGCCGAGAAGCCTGCGGGTTGCCATTTCCCTTGCCCTCATCCCGGTGTTTGCGACCGTCAGGTTGATATAGTTGGTGACGGCGAAAAGGAGTATGGCGATGACAGCGCTGAGCAATATGACAAGAAGCCCCCTGTTGCCTTTTTCAAGGCCGCTTCCGTCATTGGACTCGTCAAACATCAGCTGCCTTAGGGGAGTGAATGTGGCTGTCGTCTTTTTGACATCCACGTCGAACTCCATCATCGGAATGTCCTCGACGAGAGTGGACCAGATTTCGTCAGCCTTCGCGTCCAGGCTTGCCCCCTCTT
>CAMBMK010000007.1 GCA_945868745.1 uncultured Bacteroidales bacterium | reverse complement strand
GGCTCATCAAGCTCCATCCGTAATCGTTTGACGACCTTAGTGCGATGAACTCCCTCTACAGACCCGGACCTATGGACTATATCCCTGATTTTGTCGCAAGGAAACAGGGTTTCCAGCCTATCACCTTCGACCTTGAGGCTATGGGGGAATTCCTGCAGGAGACCTATGGAGTCACCGTGTACCAGGAGCAGGTGATGAGGATTTCCCAGAAGGTTGCCGGTTTCTCGAAAGGACAGGCCGACAAGCTGCGCAAGGCGATGGGAAAGAAGAAGATGGATGTGCTCGAGTCCCTCCACGAAAAGTTCATGAAGGGCGGAACTGAGAACGGTCATCCTGCCGAGATACTCGAGAAAATCTGGGCTGACTGGAGGAAGTTTGCATCCTATGCATTCAACAAGTCGCACGCCACCTGCTACGCCTGGGTTTCATACCAGACCGGATGGCTCAAGGCCCACTATCTGCCTGAATTCCAGGCGGCCAACCTCAGCCAGAATCTCTCCAATATGGAAGAGATCAAGGCCATAATGGACGATTGCAAGAGGGGCAGAATCCTGGTGCTCAACCCTGATATCAATGAGTCTTACGGCACATTCGGCGTCAACAGCGAGGGCAATGTCCGTTTCGGACTCGGAGGCATCAAGGGATTCGGAAGCAATGTCGTGGATGCCCTGATTTCGGAAAGGGACGGGAACGGCATTTTCTCCGACCCGTGGAATCTGATGGAAAGGATGAGCGGGATGATGAACAGGAAATCCCTTGAGGCACTGATATATGCAGGTGCCCTCGACTCCTTCGGATTCGGCAGGAAGCAGTATTTCACACCGGGCAAGAGCGGGGACCTTTTCATCGACGAACTCATCCGCTACGGAGAAGATTTCAAGATGTGCACTGAAAACGACGGGGCTTCCCTGTTCGGGGATATAGAAGAACTCAAGCCGGTGCGCCCTGAAATGCCTGATGCAATGGCGGAGGACTGCACAATGGAACTCCTGCAGAAGGAAAAAGAACTTGTGGGAATGTTCCTGAGTTCCCATCCTCTTGACAAATATGCCTTCGAGATGGAGAATTTCACCTCACTCCCGATTGGAGACCTGTCTGACAGGATTTCAGAAGACGAGAGGAAGAACACCTCGGAGAAAGTGGCAGTGGCAGGATTCATCACCTCATATATCCAGAAAACATCCGGGAGCGGCAAACCTTATTCGAGGACGGTGGTGGAGGATTACAACGGGTCCTACGAGTTTTCCCTGTTCGGAAAGGACCACGAAAACTATTTCCAGTATCTCCAGCAGGTGCATACCCCGATTTATATTGAGGGCACCATCTGTCAGAAATACCGTCCGAAGGACCCTGAACCGGGCAAGCCTGCCGAAAGGCCGCCTTATGTCTTCAAGCCTTCAAGGATGATGATGCTCGGCAACACAGCCGATGAGTTCCTTGCCGGTTTTGTGATAAATGTTACAACTCCGATGCTTTCGGAGGAGTTCAGGGGCAGGCTTATGAAACTGCTGAAGGCCAACAAGGGGTCCATTCCTCTGCAGATGTATCTCTATGACCCGCAGACCAGGTACAAGATTGAATTCAAGAGCAGGAAATTCCAGGTGTCGGTGACCAACGATTTCATAGCCAGTCTCCGCAGCCTTGGCATAAGTTATTCCATAATAAGAAAGAGTTAGAAATGAAACGCGATTATTTCGAATATGCCGACATTGCCGTTACCGTTTGCGGCAAAGACGGGGAAATTCTGGATATGAACAGAAAGTCCGTAAAGACTTTCATCAAGCCGGGAATGGACAGCATCATCGGCAACAACGTCCTGGACTGCCATCCTGAGCCGGCCAGAAGCCTTCTTGACGATATGCTCAGGCATCCCCGCACCAATGTCTATACGGTAGAAAAAGAGGGTCTGAAAAAATTGATTTTCCAGACCCCCTGGTATGATGACAACGGCGAATATGCCGGTTTCATGGAGCTTTCGATGGTGCTTCCGGAAGTGATTCCCAACCGTGTACGCGCCCCGAAGAAATAGACTTTTCTAATCTTCGGTTTCCTCCTTCCAGCCCTGTGACCTGAGAGGAAGTTCGGCCCCGTCCGGAGTGACCAGGACTGTGCCTGCTTCCGGCAGGGCAAGATGTCCTATTATGCTGAAAGTCTGGAAATCCCTGCGGAAATCCTCCATTTTCAGAATCGGTATCACAAACAGCAGCCTGTAGTCGTCTCCGCCGTTCATTGCGGCCGAAATAGGGTCGATGTCCATCTCCTTTCCGAGTTCGAAGGAGTTGCCCTCGAAAGGAATCATCCCCGTATAGACTTTCGCTCCCAGGCCCGTGTCCCTTGAAAGGCGTTTTACCGCATCTGCAAGGCCCGTAGTGACAAGATATCCGGCTGAAGGTATAATTTCCCGTTTTTCCATCAATGTCACGGTCTCGGGCGAAATTTCGGGCTTCAGGTAGGAAGACACCATCATCTTGTATTTTTCAAGGTCGGGCTGCACACCTGTCGCGTTGAAATCGAAAGTGCCCCTTTCGAGCACCCTCTGGCCGAGATAGGCCCCGCCGAGGTTTCCGCTGACGCATATAAGGTCCTTGCTTTTCGGAGCAGGCCTGCGCTTTACGGTGAGAAGCGATGTCTCGCCCGAGGCCGACACGGCTATGGCAAGACCGTTTTTCGAAGGGACAAGGTCAAGGTCAACCCCTTTGTAGCCGTGCTCCCTTGCGGCTGCAACCATCCCGGACCATAGTTCCCTGACCTGGCTGAAATCAAGTTTTGACGATACTCCCAGCCTTACCGACAGGGTCCTCGGATGGGCAAATGCAGCATAGATTTCACCCGTGACGGCAGTCACGCACTTGTAGCCGAGATGCTTGAGCGGGAAATATACAAGGTCGAAATCTATTCCCTCGAGAAAAAGCTTTGAAACGGACGGAACCGTGGAGCCGTTGCCCGCTTCGAAGGCGGGAACGGCAAACGGCCTGTAAGGTGTATTTTCGAAAAGCCTGGCGATTGCCGCCACTTTTCCGATATCTGAAAATCTTTCTTCTGACATAGTGAATTATTGAACTGACTCAATCAGAATCCTATCTGATGCGGATGCTGTAAGGCCACTGGGCCACAGGCTGCGGTTTCTCACCCCTGCGCCTCCAAGGAGAAGGATTTTCCCAGTGCTCCTGCGGCGCGCCCATCACCACAAACCATAGATACTGAGTCCCTTCAGGGACATCGTAGGAAACCGTTCCTTCCGGAGTGTCGTACATCTGTCCGTAGGTCGATTTTCCGTCCGCTCCGATGCACACGAAACCGTATCTCCATCCTGCCTTGTCAGTATTGACGGCGGCAAACCCTTCGGCACCGGCCTCTCCCCTGAAATCAACAGTCACCCTTCCCGGCCGTGCCGGCATTGCAATGGCGTTGAATCCGTAATTTTCAGGACAGTTGGAGGCAGATACCCTCATCCATCCGTCCGGCAGCGGAGTCATATCGGTCGAATTCTTATTGGCATAAGGACGGCTTTCCTTCCATACCCTCTCGAAATCCCAGTTGATGAAATGGCGGCATGCGTCGAACATCTCATCATTGAACTCTTTCTGGTCGATGCCGGTAAGTCTCTTGTATTCAACTACTTCATCCTCACGTTTTTCCGAGCCGCGGAAGAACTCTCCGATAAACTTTCGCCCGTGTTTGAGAGCCCAGTATTCAAGCACATAAGGAGAATGGTACATATTGTCCGGAGAACCGAAAGCCTTGTGGGTCAGTTTGTTCCAGGCCTCCCAATGGTATTTTTCACTGGTCTGCCAGTCAGGATTGACCTGCCAGAGCATCCACTGTGCGGCATTCTCATAGAGACTACCGCCTCCCGTTCCGTTGCCGTCACAGCTGCTCTGCACCTGGAAACTGTGTCCGAGCTCGTGTGCAAGCACATTCTGCGTCGGGTCCTGGAGTCTTCCCGGAGTAACCCAGAGCGCTCCTATTACATCGTCCACGCTTCCTCCGTAGGCAGTGCCCTCGAGGTCATATCTTACAAAGCAGAGCATACGGTATTTGTCCGCATTGGTCTTTCCCTTCACCACAAAACCGAGGTCATTGTAGAAATACCTGTAGAAATACTGGAGCCTGTCGGCGAGGTTCTGAAGGTCCCAGGTCATCTTGTGTCCTTCGAGGTCCGGAGCCTGTGCAGGATTGTCACCGAAACCCTTCTCCCAGAAAATGGCAATATCATCGGTGCAGTACATCCTGTGGTAGCTCCACTGACTCTGCGGGTCATTCAGATCCATTCCTTCCCACTCCTTCTGGACATAGATTTTCTTTCCCTTCGGAAGAGTCACAGGGTCCGCAGGCTTTTTGCTCAGGCGCACCATCAGGACTCCGTGCTTCGGGATTTCATATACAAGACGGTCCTTGCTGGTACACAGGTCCTTATGCTGCCAAAGGTCACGTACGGTGTATTCATTCTTGCGGAAATTGATATCCTTTGCAAAATACATCGTCTGGTCAAGCCAGTTGTAGTCGAGCTTCCACGGGAGTTCTCCCCTGTTCATGAAGCACACGGCTATCTCCTTGCCCGCAAGAGGCTTGGCCCATATTTCGTGGTCTCCCATATCCATAAACTTGATTGCCTGCTTGCCGAGGGTATCCTGATTGACGGCTATCGCCTCTTTGTTGGTGAGAATCTCCACCGTCTGCATGTCCATATCCCTGAGGTCATTGCCGCACATAAGAGGAGCCGCAAGCATGCACCACATCGAGAAATGTGTGATCTGCTCGTCGCGTGTCATCTCCCCGTTGCCGACTTCGAGCATTTCGGCATCATTCCAATGGCCGGGACCGGCATAAGGATAGAGTTCGGTCATTGCGTCTATGCAGCCGAGCACGCCGACTCCTCCCCAGTCAAAGGTACAGTCGTAGCAGGCGCGGATGTCAGGGGTGACTCTCCAGAGATGTCCGATACCCTTTCCCCATTCCCAGGCCTTGTTCTCGCCCCATTCGCAGATGCTCAGGACAATCGGATGGCCGGTGGCCTTGATTGCATTTGCCATGGTGAGATATGCGGCACGGGCATCCTGTCCCTCATTGTCGCACCAGTCATATTTCAGATAATCCACTCCCCACCTGGCATACTGCAAGGCATCCTGGAACTGGTATCCCATACTTCCGGGACGTCCCTGGCAAGTGTGGGTGCCGGCACAGGAATAAAGCCCGAACTTGAGTCCGAGACTGTGGACATAGTCAGCAAGAGCCTTCATTCCGTTTGGAAAACGCTCCGGGTCGGCGATGATATTGCCGTTTTCGTCACGGCCAACCTGCCAGCAGTCGTCAATTACCACATATTCATAGCCGGCATCCCTGAGTCCGTTCTGGACCATTGCGTCGGCAGTTTCCATGATGAGCTTTTCGCTGACATTGCAGCCGAATTTGTTCCAGCTGTTCCATCCCATTGGAGGTGTCGGGCACAGCGACTGGTAAAGGGAATCGCTAAGCGGCACTGTCTTGTTGTCCTGAGCGGATACAATGGACGATGAAGCCAATAAGACAGCCGCAATGATTGTAAATCCTTTGATGTTCATATTACAAGTTATTAGTGGATAATTGACTGATTGGTTTGTCTCTTACCGGATACGGTTCTGCCCCTATCCTTTCAGGGATAGAGGCAGAGTGCCGGATTAGAGATTTCTGAGCAGACCGCGCATATTGACCTTTTCATCGATATGCTGGCGGAGTTCGGCGATAGGAATGCGGACCTGTTCCATGGTATCCCTGTCACGCACGGTCACGCACCTGTCCTGAAGACTTTCGTTGTCCACGGTCACGCAGAAAGGCGTTCCGATGGCATCCTGACGGCGGTAGCGCTTTCCGATGCTGTCCTTTTCGTCGTACTGGTATGCGAAGTCATATTTGATTTCATTCACCACTTCCTGTGAAAGCTCAGGAAGACCGTCCTTCTTTACAAGAGGGAGGATGGCCACCTTGACAGGGGCAAGTGGAGCAGGGATTTTCAGGACAACCCTCGAATCACCGCCTTCAAGTTCCTCGACCGTGTATGAATGTGAAAGGACGGCAAGGAACATCCTGTCAACTCCGATGGATGTCTCCACGCAGTAAGGCACATAGCTTTCACCCATTTCAGGATCGAAATACTGGATTTTCTTTCCGCAGAGGGCCTGATGGTTGGAAAGGTCGAAATCTGTACGTGAATGGATGCCTTCGAGCTCCTTGAACCCGAACGGGAAATTGAATTCGATGTCGGTGGCTGCATTGGCATAATGGGCAAGTTTCTCGTGGTCGTGGAAACGGTAGTTTTCAGCACCCATTCCGAGATTGACATGCCATTTCATACGGTTCTGCTTCCATTTCTCGAAGAACTCCATCTCAGTTCCCGGACGGCAGAAGAACTCCATTTCCATCTGTTCGAACTCCCTCATGCGGAAGATGAACTGCCTTGCGACAATCTCGTTGCGGAAGGCCTTTCCGATCTGCGCAATTCCGAAAGGAAGCTTCATATGACCGGTCTTCTGGACATTGAGATAGTCCACGAATATGCCCTGTGCAGTCTCAGGACGGAGATAAATCCTGTCGTCGGATTCTCCGGTGTTGCTGATCTGCGTGCTGAACATAAGGTTGAACTGCCTTACGTCCGTCCAGTTGCAGGTACCCGAAATCGGGCATACTATCTTGCAGTCAAGGATGATCTGCCTGTATTCGTTGAGGTCGTTGGCCTGCTCTGCGGCTACATAACGGTTGTGGACCTCGTCGTATTTCTTCTGTTCGCGAAGGACATTCGGGTTTGTGGCCCTGTACTCCTCCTCATTGAAACTGTCTCCGAATTTCTTGCGGCCCTTTGCGACTTCCTTGCTTATTTTCTCCTCTATCTTGGAGAGATAGTCTTCAATAAGCACGTCGGCCCTGTACCTCTTCTTTGAGTCCTTATTGTCTATAAGAGGGTCATTGAAAGCTGCCACGTGACCTGATGCCACCCATACCTTCGGATGCATGAAAACACAGGAATCAATTCCCACAACGTTTTCATTGAGACGTGTCATCGCCTCCCACCAGTATCTCTTGATGTTGTTCTTCAGTTCAACGCCCATCTGACCATAGTCATAGACAGCTGCAAGTCCGTCATAGATTTCACTGCTCGGAAAAATGAATCCGTATTCCTTGCAATGGGCTACAAGCACTTTGAAAAGTTCGTCCTGAGTCATAACGATTAGTTTTTATATTCCCACAAAAATAATTAAAATTCAATTAATAACCTTCTTCACGATTAGGCATCCCCTCCTTTGCATCCGAAAATATCCCCGAAAGCAGCCTTTACCCTTTCTGAAGCAATCTCACGAAGCGGAATCATCACGAAATCACGCTCCCGCATATTAAGATGCGGCACTTTAAGCACGGGCAAATCTATCCTTTCCAATCCGTAAAAAAGAATATCCACATCAATCGGACGGCTTTTGAACACTCCTCCTACAGTCCCCTGTTCCGAGGTACGGCCCAATTCCGACTCGACCCTCTTGCATATGGAAAGGATTTCCTCTGCACAGGCAGGCTTCACGTCAAAATCATACCTGACTACACAATTCAGGAAATCCGGACCTTCAAAGCCCCAGGATTCTGTCTCGATTACCGTGGATACTGCAGCCGGGGACTTGCGGAAAGCCTTGTCAAGCAACGCAATGGCTTCATTTATGTTTGCATTCCGGTCGCCGAGATTGCTTCCGAGGCCGAGATACAGTTCAAAAGCATCCATTGTCAGTCAAGTCCCAGGTCAACCCTCGCCTCATCGGAAAGCATACTCTGGTCCCACACAGGCTCAAATACCAGATTGATGGCACAACTCTTCACCCCCGGTACATCCACCACGCTCTTGTGGACCTCCTCGAGCACCTCATCCGCCATAGGACAGTTTGGAGCCGTAAATGTCATCTCAATCTCGACATTATGCTCCCTGTCGATATAGAGTTCGTATATCAGTCCGAGGTCATAGATATTTACCGGAATTTCCGGGTCATACACCTGTTTGAGAGCCAGTACCACATTGGAGTACAACGGGGCAAGTTCCTTTGCATCTTCCGCTGTCAGCACTTCCCTCGTTTTTTTTTCCGGAGTGACATTCTCCACCGGAAACCTCTTTTCCTCATTATTTTTCAATTCTTCTGACATTCCGAAATGAATATTGGATTGGAAATTGTTTGAATATTGCTTACTGCATGCTTTCAGCAGCTGCCTTCCTTATGGTATCAATCATGGACACAAGTCCGTTTGCCCTTGTAGGAGAAAGATTCTCCTTAAGGCCTATTTTTTCGATGAAGGAAAAATCATCTCCGGCTATCTCCGAAGGGGTTCTTCCGGAATATACGCTAATGAGCAGGGAAATGATGCCCTTGGTAATGATGGCATCGCTGTCCGCCCTGAAATGAAGTTTTCCGTCTTCAAGACGCCAATCGAGCCATACCCTTGACTGGCATCCCTTAATGAGTTTGTCATCCGTTTTTTCATTTTCCGGATAAGACTCGAGATTCTTTCCGAGTTCGATCAGATACTCATATTTGTCAAGCCATTCGTCATACATAGAGAATGTCTCGACAACCTCATTCTGCACTGTTTTCAAAGATTCCATTACGCAAGCATATCTATAGCCTTATTCAAAGACTTTTTGAAATATTCCACTTCCTCTGCCGTGTTGTAAGGCGCCAGTGATACCCTGAGCATACCAGTCACGCCGAACCTGTCCATAAGCGGTTCCGCACACATCTGACCTGAACGCACTGCAATTCCCATCTTGTCAAGAATCAGGGCCAAATCTTCGTGATGCACTCCCTTTACAGTAAATGAGAATACCGGTACTTTCCGGGTTGTTCCACATGGAACTCCATAAAGCCTGATACGTTCATCGCCTGAAAGGAAATCATACATCATTGAAAAAGCCTCTGCAGACTGTGACTCCAACTCAGCCTCACGCATCAGTTCAGCCAGCTTCATTCCCTCCTTCAGGGTTGGCACTGCATTGAAATTCTGCGTACCGGCCTCGAATTTTTCAGGGAGAGGAGCAAAGGTAGTACCGCTAAACTTCACTGTATCAATCATTTCACCTCCGCCCATAAAAGGAGGCATAGCATCGAGCCACTTTCTTTTACCGTAGAGGACTCCTGTACCTGTGGCGGAATACATCTTATGTCCCGAAAAGGCATAAAAGTCAACATCCGATTTCTGAACGTTAACTTTTTGATGCACAATACCTTGCGCACCATCCACAAGGACCGGAACCCCGTGAGAATGCGATATTCTGACAATCTCCTCTATCGGGTTGACCAATCCGAGAACGTTGGAGATATGAGTAACGGCCACTATTCTCGTTCTATCATTTATCAGACCCTCCAGCTTATCCGTCTGCAATACGCCGTTGTCATCTACAGGTATGACCTTCAGCACGGCCCTTTTCCTTTGGCAGACAATCTGCCATGGAACAATGTCGGAATGGTGTTCTGCCTCCGACACTATGACCTCATCGCCTTCACCGATGAATGCTTCACCGAAAGAATAGGCTACAAGATTGATGGAAGCAGTTGTTCCGGAAGTGAATACTATCTCCTCCCGGGAGGAGGCACCGATGAAATCTTTTACTGCATCGCGTGTGGACTCGTACATCACGGTAGCTTCGTTTGCAAGATAATGCACGGCCCTGTGGATATTGGCGTTTGAATTCAAGGCAATCGAAGTCATCAGATCAATGACAGACTGAGGTCTCTGGGAGGTCGCAGCATTGTCGAAATATACGAGATTCCTGCCGTAAACCTTTGTATTCAAAATAGGAAACAGGTTCCTTAATTCTTGAGTCCGCATAACAATCATCATAAAGATATCCTACAAATTTACAAAGTAAGATTGAAATAATGAACAGATTGAAGACAGGACTTGCGAAACTTGGGAAAATGCGGTATTTTTGACAATAAAGATTTTGGAAAATGTTTGAATATATCAAAGGATCCCTTATTGAGCTTAACCCGGCAGAAGCAATAATCGAAGCAGGAGGATTGGGATACAATATCCTTATTTCGCTCCAGACCTACGATGCACTACAGGGTAAAAATGATGCCCTACTGTATCTGTACCACTACATCAGGGAAGATGATGAGCAACTGTACGGTTTTGCGACCAAGAACGAAAGGGAGCTTTTCAAGCTGCTGATAAGCGTTTCAGGAGTGGGAGTCGGATCGGCAAGAATGATGCTGTCATCCCTTACGGACGAAGAAATAAGAAACGCAATTCTGTCCGAAGATGCAGTAAGAATCAAAAGCGTGAAAGGGATAGGTCTGAAAACTGCCCAGAGACTCATTATAGAATTGAAGGACAAAATTGTCAAGGGAGAAGGCGCTGTCAATACAATACCTGGAATGGCAACGGACAATTCGGTAATCGAAGAAGCCACGATAGCACTCGTTACATTGGGTTTTGCCAAAGCAAATATCAATAAGGTTCTTGCAGACTTGATCAAAAAGAAACCGCAGTCCACCGTAGAAGAATTAATCAAATACGCTCTTCAGAAGCTGTAAGCAATAAAAAAAAGTTCCACGTGGAACTTTTTTTTATATAAAATCGAATCTTCTATATAATCATCGTCGGAAGAACACCAATAAAACAGAAATATCGGAAGGTGAAACACCTGAGATGCGGGAAGCCTGACCTATGGTTGACGGTTTGTATCTAAATAGTTTCTGTCGGCATTCAATTGACAATCCGGACACTTTATTGAAATCGAATCCGTCAGGAATCTTCAAATCATCAAGTCTCGCAATCTTGTCAGCCTGCTTTTGTTCCCTCTCGATGTAACCGGCATACTTGATGGCGATTTCAGCATCTTCAAACAATTCCGATCTGAAATTATCTCTTAAAGTAGCCGGAACAAATTCGGATTCAAAACAATCATCTGTTAAAGAATGACTGGATTTTGTTCCACGTGGAACAAAATCAAACACTCTTTCATAAGAAACCTCAGGCCTAGAAATTATATCAGACAAAACTTTTGTTTCAGAAACAGGTTTGGAATCAAGAGAAATAAGATAATCATTGATTGAATCTGGTTTAACCTTAACAGAAGAAGCAAAGGAGATAAGAGAATCAATCTTGGAATACTTATCTTCGGTATATTGAAGCCTTGACTGTGAAGCAAGACCCACCTCATAAGAAAGTCTGGTGAGACGTTTGTCAGCATTATCCTGACGCAGCATAATGCGGTATTCAGCTCTTGATGTAAACATCCTGTATGGTTCATCTACACCTTTGGTGATAAGGTCATCGATAAGGACTCCGATATAAGCCTGGTTCCTTGCAAGGACAAACTCCCCTTCCCCATGAGCCTTCAGATGGGCATTGATACCGGCAATGATTCCCTGGGCAGCAGCTTCCTCATAACCGGTTGTACCGTTGACCTGACCGGCAAGGAAGAGATTGTCAACAACCTTGGACTCAAGAGTGGCCTTAAGCTGTACAGGATCGAAATAATCATACTCTACGGCATAGGCAGGCTTGAAAATCTTGGCATTCTCAAAACCCAGAATCGAATGTAGAGCATCAAGCTGAACCTGCAAAGGAAGCGATGAAGAAAAACCCTGAAGATAATACTCCTTGGTATTTATACCTTCCGGTTCAAGAAACAGCTGATGAGAATCCTTGTCAGAAAAAGTGACAATCTTGTCTTCAATGCTCGGACAATACCTCGGACCCTTTCCATGGATCAGGCCGGAAAACAGAGGTGAATCAGAAAAGCCGGACCTCAGAATATCGTGTACCTTTTCATTTGTATGGAAGATATAGCAAGGCATCTGAGAAGTGCCGGATTGAGCAGCAGAAGCGACAGGCAAGAATGAAAACCGCGAAGGACTGGCATCACCGTTCTGAACCAGACCGGCGGACAGGTCGACGGATGAAATGTCGATCCTCGGAGGAGTCCCGGTCTTCATCCTGTCGGTACGGATTCCCATTGACTGCAACTGCTCCGTCAGGCCATAAGATGACAACTCCCCTATCCTGCCCCCTTCAAACTGAGTACGTCCAATGAAAAGCCTGCCTGAAAGGAAGGTACCGGCAGTCAGAATGACCGTCGAGGCTTCAAAAAATGCCCCGGTACGGCATCGGACACCGCAAATACTTGACTCTCGAAAGGCAAAAGAAGTGACAATATCTGCGTAAATATCTAATTTACAATTACTTTCAAGAATACTTCTCCATGAGGAAGAAAACAGTCTTTTATCACACTGGGCTCTTGGACTCCACATGGCAGGACCCTTTGACTTATTAAGCATCCTGAACTGAAGAGTGGAGGCATCAGTAACAATGCCTGTATAACCTCCAAGAGCATCTATCTCTCTTACTATCTGACCTTTAGCTATTCCACCAACAGCCGGATTGCAGGACATTCTTGCAAATGAATCCATGTCCATAGATACAAGAAGCACCTTTGACCCCATATTGGCAGCAGCCATTGCAGCCTCACAACCGGCGTGGCCGCCACCCACTACAATAACATCATACCTCATATTCAAAGATGGGAACGGATTTCAAGATAATAGTTTTCCTTCTCCCTCATAGTCCTGATATCTTCGTCAGTATGGTCATCATAACCTATGAGATGAAGAAGACCATGGACAATAACACGGTTAAGTTCATTTTCGAAATCTGTCCCATAAAAAACGGAATTCTCCCTGACTGAATCGACACTGATGAAAAGGTCACCTGAAAGGACATCACCCTCGCAATAATCAAAAGTGATTATATCAGTGAAATAGTCGTGCTGGAGATATCTCTGGTTGACATCGAGTATATAGTTGTCAGAACAGAAAATGATATTGATATCACCCAATTTCTTTATCTCACTTCCGGCAACGGTCTTGAGCCAGGCATTGTTGAGCCGGCGGTTTTTGAACTTGAAATCTGTTTCCTCAAAAAAATACGAAACCATAATAAGGAATGTTTTTTGCAAATCTACAACTATTTAATAAAATGTTTGAAATAAAAATAATTATTTCTAACTTTGATGCGCTAATCGAAAAACAAAAAAACACAGATATGGAAGTTAAAAAATCACCTAAAGCGAGTCTCGAAAACAAGAGATTCCTCTTTACAGAGATCGGATTCGTGATTGCACTTCTCATAGTTCTCTTTGCTTTTGACTATAAGACAAAGGAAGCTAAAACAGCAGTGCTCGAAGCTGATCAGCAGGTTGTAGAAATCGAGGATATGGTTCCTATCACACAGGAGACCCCTCCACCACCTGAGGCAGCACCGAAGATTCCTGTTCTCTCTGACCAGATTGACATCGTTGACGATGAAATCAAGATTGAGGACAATATGTTCCAGAACCTTGAGGACGACAGCAACATGGGTGTCGAGATTATGGACTACGTAGAGGAAGTTCAGGAGGAAGTAGTTGAAGAAGAGGCAATTCCATTCCAGCTCGTTGAGGAGAAACCATCATTCAACGGCGGAGATGCCAATGAATTCTCCAAATGGGTGAACTCCAAGCTTGTATATCCTGAGGCAGCAAAGGAAAATGGCGTGCAGGGTCGTGTAACCCTTCAGTTTACCGTTAACGCTGACGGTACAGTATCCAATGTCAAGGTTCTCCGTGGTGTTGACGCATCACTTGACAAGGAGGCAGTACGCGTAGTATCAAGTTCACCTAAATGGAAGCCGGGAAAACAGAGGGACCGCGCTGTAAAGGTTACCTACACCTTCCCTGTAATCTTCCAGCTTCGATAAGCTGTTACTGATAAAAAAGATAAGAATGCATTAGACGCCAAGGCGTTTAATGCATTCTTTTTACTGATAACAACAACATTGTAGAAATAGCGTAAATGACTGAAAATAAAATAGAAAAGGCTGTATTCATAGGAATAGTAAAAAACGGGGACGAAGAGTGGAAGGTGAAAGAATACCTGGAAGAACTTGCTTTCCTGGCTGAAACCGCAGGTGCAACAGGAGACAGGCGATTCATCCAGAGACTTGACAAACCGGAAAAATCTACCTACATAAGAAGCGGAAAACTTCAGGAAATCGCTGATTATTGCGAGGAAAACGACATTAAATACGCAATATTCGACGATGAACTTACGGGCATGCAGCAGCGCAATATTGAGAAAATAATCAAAAGCAGCGCTGTTATTGACCGTACAAGCCTGATACTGGAAATATTTGCACAGAGGGCAAAGACTGCATATGCCAAAATGCAGGTAGAGCTGGCAAAATACAACTATATGCTCCCCCGCCTCGCGGGAATGTGGACCCACCTTGAGAGACAGAGAGGAGGTATGGGCACAAGGGGAGGTATGGGTGAAACCCAGATAGAAGTGGACCGAAGGATAGTCAAGGACAAGATTACAAGGCTGAAAGAACAGCTCAAGAAAGTGGACAGGCAGATGGCCACACAAAGGGGTAACAGGGGATCAATGGTAAGACTGGCCCTTGTGGGATATACCAATGTAGGCAAAAGCACACTGATGAACCTGCTTGCCAAATCGGATGTATTTGCTGAAAACAAGCTGTTTGCAACACTCGATACAACTGTCAGAAAAGTGGTAATAGAGAATGTTCCCTTCCTTTTGAGCGATACTGTGGGGTTCATCAGAAAACTGCCTACACAGCTCATTGAAGCATTCAAAAGCACGCTTGATGAAGTAAGGGAGGCGGATATACTCATACATGTAGTGGACATATCTCATCCGGATTTTGAAGACCAGATGAAAGTGGTGGAGAAGACCCTTCAGGATATCGGAGCGGGCAACAAACCGGTATATGTCGTATTCAACAAGATTGACCAATACACATGGGAAGAGTATGACGAATTCTCGCTCGAACCAAAAAACAAGAGAAACGTCAGTCTTGATGAGATGAAAAACAGTTGGATAGCAGATGAAAAATCTCCTTGCATTTTCATCTCGGCAACGAAAAAAATAGGAATAGACAAACTCAAAAACGATATCTACAAGATGGTGGCGGAAATCCACGCAGGAAGATATCCGTTCAATAATTTTCTATGGTAAAATAAAGAAAGACAGGAAATTGTTGAAACAATTTAATAAAACGTTAAATTAATACAGATAAAATTACAGACAAAATATTTGTAACATACAACCAAAAAAAGGAGACCGCAACGGCCTCCTTTTATCAATTTGAAGAGTATTCTACTCTGAGAATTTGGCAGCGAGGAACTCCCTGTTGAGACGTGCAATATGCTCGACGGAAATACCCTTAGGACACTCCATTTCGCAGGCGCGGGTATTGGTGCAGTTGCCGAATCCGAGTTCGTCCATCTTTGCAACCATAGCCTTTGCCCTTTTTGCAGCCTCAGGACGGCCCTGAGGAAGAAGAGCGAGAGAAGATACCCTTGCAGCAACAAAAAGCATTGCAGAGCCGTTTTTACAGGTAGCAGCGCAGGCACCGCAACCGATGCAGGCAGCAGCATCCATGCTCTTCTCAGCTTTTTCATGGCTGATAAGGATATTGTTGGCATCCTGGGCTGAACCGGTACGGACAGAAATGAATCCGCCGGCCTGGAGAATCTTGTCATAAGCGGTACGGTCAACAACGAGGTCCTTGATGATAGGGAAGCCGGAACTTCTCCAAGGCTCAACGGTGATGGTGGAACCGTTCTTGAAATGACGCATGAAGAGCTGGCAGGTGGTCACCTGGTCGTCCGGACCGTGTGCACGGCCGTCAATATAGAGCGAGCAGGCTCCGCAGATACCCTCACGGCAATCGTGGTCGAAAGAAACAGGACCGCTGCTCTTGCAACCCCTTTCCACTGCTACAGGATCAATACCCTCCCTGATAAGCTGCTCGTTGAGAATATCGAGCATCTCAAGGAAAGAAGCATCCTCCTCAATGTTGGAAATATGATAGGTCTCGAAATGACCCTTGCTCTTGGCGTTTTTCTGACGCCATATCTTGAGATTGAATTCCATAATCAATTAGTCTTTATAGTTCCTGGTAGCAACGTGGATATATTCATACTTGAGCGGCTCCTTGTGAAGTACAGGCTCCTCGTTTTCACCTTTGTACTCCCAAGCGGAAACATACATAAAGTTCTCGTCATCCCTCTTTGCCTCTCCTTCTGGAGTCTGGCTTTCAAGACGGAAGTGACCTCCGCAGGACTCTTTCCTGTTGAGTGCGTCGCGTGCCATGAGCTCACCGATTTCAAGGAAGTCGGCAAGACGGAGAGCCTTCTCGAGCTCCTGGTTGAACTCGCCGTTCTCTCCAGGAACACATACATCCTCCCAGAACTCTTTCTTGAGCGCCTTGATTTCCTCTATAGCCTTCTTGAGACCTTCCTCGGTACGTGCCATGCCGACATACTCCCACATAATGTGTCCGAGCTTCTTGTGGAGAGAGTCAACAGTCTGTTTTCCCTTGATAGAGAAGAGTTTGTCGATGCGGGCACGGACAGCCTTCTCAGCCTCCTCGAATTCAGGGGCATTGGTGTCGGTCTTAGGCTCGGCAAACTTGTGGGAAAGATAATCCCCGATAGTCACAGGAAGGATGAAATAACCGTCGGCAAGACCCTGCATGAGGGCTGAAGCACCGAGACGGTTTCCGCCGTGGTCGGAGAAGTTGGCCTCACCGATGGCGTAAAGGCCAGGAATGGTGGTCTGGAGATCGTAGTCAACCCAGATACCGCCCATGGTATAGTGGATGGCAGGATAGATCATCATAGGCTCCTCCCAAGGAGAAGAATTGGTGATCTTTTCGTACATCTGGAAGAGGTTGCCGTAACGCTCCTCTACCTTCTTGTGACCGAGCCTCTTGATTGCATCCGCAAAATCAAGGAACACTGCAAGACCGGTTTCATTTACACCGTATCCGGCATCGCACCTCTCCTTGGCAGCACGGGAAGCCACATCACGAGGAACAAGGTTACCGAAAGCAGGATACCTGCGCTCGAGGTAGTAATCCCTCTTTTCCTCAGGAATCTGTGAAGGCTTGATTTCGTGCTTGCGGAGCTTCTTTACATCCTCCATATCCTTAGGTACCCAGATACGTCCGTCATTGCGGAGGGACTCAGACATAAGGGTAAGCTTGCACTGCTGGTCACCGTGGACAGGAATACAGGTAGGGTGGATCTGCGCGAAGCAAGGGTTTGCGAAATAAGCACCCTTCTTGTAGCACTGCCATGCTGCGGAACCGTTGCTGTTCATGGCATTGGTGGAGAGGAAATAGGCATTTCCGTAACCTCCGGTTGCAATTACGACAGCGTGGGCACCGAACCTTTCGATTTCACCGGTCACGAGGTTGCGGGCAATGATACCCTTTGCCTGACCGTTGATTACGACAAGGTCGAGCATCTCGTGACGTGGATATGACTTCACTGTACCTGCGGCAATCTCCTTATTGAGAGAAGCATAGGCACCGAGAAGAAGCTGCTGACCGGTTTGTCCGCGGGCGTAGAACGTACGGCTTACCTGTACGCCTCCGAACGAACGGTTGGCAAGATATCCGCCATACTCGCGTGCGAACGGAATGCCCTGGGCAACGCACTGGTCGATGATGGCTGCACTCACCTCGGCGAGACGATAGACATTTGCCTCGCGTGAACGGTAATCGCCACCCTTGATGGTGTCATAGAAAAGACGGTAAACGGAGTCGTTGTCATTCTGGTAATTCTTTGCAGCATTGATACCACCCTGTGCGGCGATAGAGTGCGCACGGCGCGGTGAATCGCTGATGCAGAATACTTTGACATTGTAACCGAGCTCTCCGAGAGAAGCAGCTGCTGATGCACCGCCAAGACCGGTACCAACTACGATAACCTCGAGTTTTCTCTTATTGTTAGGACTAACAAGACGGATTTCCGACTTTCTTTTGGTCCATTTTTCAGCCAAAGGTCCGTCAGGAATCTTGGAAATTAATTTATCGGCCATATAAATTATTAATTAATTGTGATCTGCAATTATTTCGCAAATTTAATGAAATTTTTGTCTATACCGCCATAAAAGAAAATAAAGAGCAAAAAAATCAGAAAAGTGTAGGTTCTTCGTCAGCAGAAGCATCCGCAGCTGACCCCGGAAGCAATCTGTCGAGTCCGAGATGACTGTATGCAAGGGATGTGGCGATACGCCCGCGCGGAGTCCTCTGGATGAAACCCTCCTTGATAAGGAAAGGCTCATAAACCTCCTCAAGGGTACCGGCCTCCTCCCCTACCGCCGTTGCTATTGTCCCGGCACCTACAGGACCGCCCTTGAACTTCGTGATGATGGTATGGAGAATCTTGTTGTCAATCTGGTCAAGTCCCCTCTTGTCTATATTGAGGGCATCGAGGGCAAAACGGGCGATAGGAAGATCAATGTAACCGTTGCCCTTGACCTGGGCAAAATCCCTCACTCTGCGAAGCAGAGCGTTGGCAATTCGCGGAGTGCCCCTGCTCCTGAGGGAAATCTCCCTTGCGGCCTCCCCGTCGATACCTATCCTCAGAATGCCGGCACTGCGGCGCACAATCTTCATAATATCCTCAACATCATAATATTCAAGCGCACAGGTGATGCCGAACCTTGCACGCAGCGGCGCTGTCAGAAGGCCGCTCCTGGTAGTGGCACCTACAAGGGTGAAATGATTGAGGCTGATACGCACGGACCTTGCGCCCGGACCTTTGTCTATCATAATGTCGATGACATAATCCTCCATCGCGGAATAAAGGTATTCCTCCACCTCCGGTGAAAGCCTGTGGATCTCGTCAATGAAAAGGACATCGCCCTCCTCAAGTGAAGTCAGAAGGCCGGCAAGGTCACCCGGCTTGTCGAGGACAGGGCCCGAAGTCACTTTGAGATTGACACCGAGTTCATTTGCTATAATATGGGCAAGTGTGGTTTTTCCAAGACCCGGAGGGCCGTGGAACAGCACATGGTCAAGGGATTCGCCGCGAAGTTTGGCTGCCTGGATGAAAATCTTCAGGTTGCCTATTATTTTCTCCTGTCCCGTGAAATCGACAAGTTCCTGCGGCCTTATTATTCCGTCAAAATCCTTATCTTTGTCGCTGCCTTGAGTATATGGGTTGAAGTCCTGTGCCATCGGAAAAACAATAACAACAATACAAATATAATTCTTTTTTAAGTTTTATTGTTTTTGTTATATCGGTGAATATCTTGATAACTCAAAAAACTATCTGATTTACAGGATTTTACGTCTATATTTCATTGTTGAAAACTTTTTGGAAGAAAGTGAAATCCAAATTTGCTTTTCATAATCGGAAGCTGCATTCAAAAAACTTCCCGAAAAACAAAACCGAGTTTTCAAATGTTATCAAGGCGGGTTTAAACATACTTATCAACAGGGTTATCAACATTAGAACTGATTCCAGATGGATGTTTGCGGTAAAAAGGCCGATATAATCGGGAAGATGATTTCCGAAGGAAAAACTGTGTATTGCCAGGGACTTTTCCTTTCTGCAAGATGGTTTGTGCTGGCGCATGCTGCCGGAAACGGAGTCAATCTGGTGGTCCTGCCTGACAGGGAAAGCGCAGAATACTGTGCATCGGACCTTTACGGGCTCACGGAAGGTGACAGTGTATTCTTTCTTCCCGATTCCGGAAGGAATATGGAGAAGAGCAACTACAAGTCCTCCCTCGGGGTCCAGCGCACGAGCGCAGTGGAAAAGATACTCGGGAATGATTCTTCCCTCTCCCCCGTTTTTGTTGTGACCTACCCTTCAGCTCTTGAAGAGGGAATCCCACTGACTGATAAAATCAAAGACAGTGTATTGACTCTCAAGGTAGGAGACGAGATAAGCCACGACACAATCAGGGAGACCCTTTACGGAAAAGGCTTTGAAAAGGTTGATTTTGTGTCGGCTCCCGGACAGTATGCCATCAGGGGGTCTATAGTGGATATATTCTCATACTCTTTCAACAACCCTTTCAGGATATCTTTCTTCGGGGATGAGATCGAAAAGATCGGAGTTTTCGACTGCAACACCCAGCTTACTTCGCAGACAAGGGACAGGGTAGAGATATTTCCGGACCTTTCTGCAGGAGAAGAGGACGATGCAGGCTCGATTGTGGACATCCTTCCCGGGGACACGACCGTATGGCTGGATTCTTCCGACATGTACAGGGAAAAGTCATTCTTTTCCTCTCTGGAGAGATTTGCAAAGGTATTCCTGGAAGTGCCGCTCGGAGTCAAATGCGACAATCCAGTCACTTTTTCCATATCCCCACAGCCTGTATTCAACAAAAACTTCGAACTTCTCACCGAGGACATCCGCAGCAGGATGGAAAACGGTTATTCGGTATTCATTTTCGGGGAAAAGGAGCAGCAGCTTGCCAGAATCAAATCCATCCTTTACCAGAACAAGGGGCTTCTGCCGGAGTTTGTCCCTGAAAAGAACATCCATTCAGGATTCATAGACAACGAAGACCGGATATGCTGCTATACCGACCACGAAATCTTCGACCGTTTCCACAGGGTTGTCATCCGCCGTTCGGTTGAAAAGAGCGAACAGCTGACTCTCAATGAATTGAGTTCATTCAATATCGGAGACTACATAGTACATATCGACCACGGTGTAGGTATTTTCGGAGGTCTTGTGCGCGTTAGGGATGAGAAGGACAGGGTAAAGGAAATGGTGAAGCTTATGTACAAGGACGGCGATGTGGTATTTGTGTCCGTCCATGCATTGCATAAGATATCACGCTACAAATCAAAGGATTCGCTCCCTCCGAAAATCAACAAGCTCGGTTCAGGGGCATGGCAGGCGCTCAAGACAAGGGCAAAGTCCAAGGTAAAGGATATAGCCAAGGAGCTCATCCAGCTGTATGCCAAGAGAAAATCCGCCAAAGGATTTGCATTTTCTGCCGACACCTATCTTCAGGAAGAGCTTGAGTCCTCATTCATGTACGAGGACACCCCTGACCAGAACACGGCCACGGTTGCCGTCAAGCGCGATATGGAGGACACATCCCCGATGGACCGTCTTGTGTGCGGGGATGTAGGCTTCGGAAAGACGGAAATAGCCGTAAGGGCCGCATTCAAGGCAGTCTGCGACAACAAGCAGGTGGCGGTGCTTGTACCTACCACAATACTCTGCCTGCAGCATTACAATACTTTCAGGTCAAGGCTCAAATCTTTCCCGTGCAACATAGAATATGTAAGCCGCCTGAGGACCGCAAAGGAGGTTGCGGACATAAAGAAAAGGCTTGCGGCAGGGAAAATAGACATATTGATAGGGACACACAAGATTCTCGGCAAAGAATTCGTATTCAAGGATTTGGGACTCCTTGTAATTGACGAGGAACAGAAATTCGGAGTGAGTGCCAAAGAGAAACTGCGCCAGATCAAGGAGACTGTGGATACCCTTACGCTTACGGCAACCCCTATCCCGCGCACACTCCAGTTCTCCCTGCTGGGGGCACGCGACCTCAGCATCATCAGCACTCCCCCGCCCAACCGCATCCCTGTGCAGACAGAGATAATACTCTTCAATGAAGAAGAGATAAAGAACATAATCGAATATGAACTGAAACGCTCCGGGCAAATATTTTTCATCCACAACCGTGTGCAGGAACTGCAGTCCATATATGACATACTCCATCGTCTCGAACCTGATATGAAAATATGTGTGGCACACGGGCAGATGGAAGCCAAAGAATTGGAAAACAAAGTATTGGATTTTATGCAGGGAGACTACGACATGCTCCTGTGCACTACAATCGTGGAAAGCGGCCTCGACATACCGAATGCCAATACCATCATAATCAACCAGGCACAGAATTTCGGACTCAGCGATCTCCACCAGCTCCGCGGCCGTGTGGGAAGATCCAACAAGAAGGCATTCT
The DNA here is from genome assembly GCA_945868745.1 of uncultured Bacteroidales bacterium. GTDB lineage: Bacteria > Bacteroidota > Bacteroidia > Bacteroidales > UBA932 > Cryptobacteroides. Next base: position 26,119 of record CAMBMK010000007.1, on the reverse strand, counting down.
GCTATCTGATTGTACCTCCGCTCATTACCATGACTGACGATGCAAGGCGCAGGCTCAAGGCAATTGAAGAATTTTCAGACCTCGGCAGCGGATTCAACATTGCAATGCAGGACCTGGACATCCGTGGCGCAGGCAATCTTTTGGGAGCCGAGCAGAGCGGATTCATAGCGGACATGGGGTATGAGACATACCAGAAGATACTTTCCGAAGCAATGGAGGAACTGGGTGCAGAGACTGGACTCACATCAAAGAACGTCAAGGACAGCTATGTGGAGGACTGCACCATAGAAACGGACCAGGTGGCTCTCATTCCGGATTCTTACATAGACGTAACTGCCGAAAAAATGCGTATTTACAAGGAACTCGACTCCATCGTGAAACCGGAGGACCTGGACCGTTTCGCCAGAAGGATGGAAGACCGTTTCGGACCTATGCCTAGAGAACTCAGCGACCTTTTCGACATTGTCAGGATCAGGCAGAAGGGAGAAAGGCTCGGTTTCGAGAAGATCATCATCAAGAATGGCATAATGATATGCTTTTTCATTGCCAACCAGATGTCGCAGTATTACCGTACCGATATGTTCCGGAGGGTTCTGCAGTCTGTTGCAAGCCAGGAAAGGTATTTTGAGATAAAGGACAAGGACGGTCGCCTGAGGGTGATTTCCCGAAACATAAAATCAATACCGGAGGCATTGTCTGTTTTGAATAAACTGTAGATTTACTTAATTTTGCAGGATTTCGGATTGAAATGGCAAATCTTATCATAGATATAGGAAATACCGCAGTTAAAGCCTCGTGGTCAGAAGGGATGACACTGGGCAAGTCTTTCAGATATCAGGGTGAAAAGGTTACAGGTTTCATATTGTCCGTTACCGAAAAGGAAAAACCGGAGGTGATGGTGATATCTTCCGTATATGAAATCTCCCCTGCCGACGAGGAACTGTTCAGAAAAGAATGTACACACCTTCTGATTCTTGACAGTGCCCATACTGAAATCCTTCAGGGTAGCGGACTCCCCTCCTACATTACCTACGACCGTGCAGCTTCCATTGTGGCCGCGCGCCATCTTTTCAGGGAAAAGGGATGCACCGTTTTCGATTTCGGAAACACCCTTACGGTCGATTACATAGGTCCAGACGGAACTTACGGGGGCGGAAACATTTCACCGGGCTGCCGCACAAGACTGCGTGCCCTCAACAGGTATTCGCGTGCCATTCCGCTTGTCAATATGCCGGAGGAAACCCCTGTAGTAGGCAATACCTTCAATACGTCAATTACTTCCGGAGTTGTTTCGGGCATAATGTTTGAAATAGACGGCTACATCAATTTTCATCCGGACAATATAATAGTATTTACAGGTGGTGATGCGAATTTTTTTGCAAAACGGATGAAAAACTCGATATTTGTAGTTTGTAACCTGGTCCTTATGGGCCTGGCTTTAATCGCTGACGGATATGTCAAAAACATTTAGGAGGTTATTGCTGATTTCAGCAGCAGCGCTTTTGTCCAGTCTGGTGCCGGCTTTTTCACAGGACGGTGCCGAGAGTCTGTATTCCCCGTATTCCGTATTCGGAATAGGTGACCTTTACAGGCAGGGAAATGCATACTCCAACAGTATGGCCGGTGTGGGCATTGCCGGGAGAAACAGCAGATTCATCAATCTCCTCAACCCTGCCTCGGTCACTGCGAGGGACACCCTTTCGGTGATGTTCGACATGGGACTTTCATCAGACAACAGGGTTTTCCGTCAGAACGACATCAAATCTGCCAACAATACATTGAACATCAACAACTTTTCAATGAGTTTCCCTATTATGGGAAAGACAGCGATGCAGATTTCCCTGATGCCTTACAGCAGTGTGGGATACAACTACAGCTACAGTGTTGACGATCCGGCCCTGATTGCCCAGACAGGATATGTCAACTACACAGCATCGGGAAACGGAAGCATCTACCAGCTTTCCGCCGCAATAGGTACCCGGCTGTTCAGAAGGCTTTCGGTAGGAGTGGAAGGCATCTATTATTTCGGCAACATAGACAAGGACTGCGTGATGAGCACCGCTTCGTCAAGCCACCGTTCGCTCAACAACGGATACACTATGCAGATCAATGCATTTGCCGGAAAGGTGGGCCTGCAGTACGAGCAGCCTGTAGGCAATATGAAAATGACTGTCGGGGCTACCTACAGGACGGCTGCAAGGCTCAAGGGATATGTGACCGATTACAAATATGCCACCATTTCAAACATGGTGGATACCTTGTCTTACAGGGTTGATACCCTTTCCCGCGGCAGCAGTGTCAGGACTGCAAGCGAAATAGGCATAGGTATTTCCCTCAGGATGCCGGACAAATGGATGGCCGAGGTCAACTACACCTTCAGTGACTGGGCAGGTACTTCGATGGACAGCACTCCAGGTTTTGCAAATAATGGAAATGCTTCTTTTTCAACAACATATTCTCAAAGTCTGAGGGCGGGATTCGAGTATATTCCCAACAGGAACGACCTGCGCTACTATTTCAGGACGTGTTCGTACAGGGGAGGCATTTATTATGAAAAGGCTTATTACAAGCTGGACTGCAATACTGTCAATTCCTATGGAGTCACACTGGGAATGACACTGCCTGTATTCAGGTGGTACAACGGATTGAGCATAGGTCTGGATTTGGGACAGAGGGGTTCAAGGAAAGCGGAGATGACAAAGGAAAACTATTTTCAGATTTCCGTCGGATTCAATATCCACGACCTCTGGTTCATAAAGCCTCGTTATGAATAGAAACAAACACAAAAACAGTTAAAGATTTATGAAAAGATTTGTTCTTGCATCCACAGCAGTTCTTATGATGCTCCTCAGCGGAAGCATCGTAAAGGCTCAGGGTAAGTTCGGAAAGGACAGTGCAGAATGCATCAAGTACCTGTCCTATTACACGGAGTATTTCAAGCAGAAAAACTACAATGAGGCACTTCCTCATTGGAGACAGGCTTACAAACTCTGTCCTCCTCAGGCCCGTCAGAGTATTTTCGTTGACGGAACCACCCTTGTCAGGAGGCTCATTTCTGCCAACCAGAAGAACCCTCAGTACCGCAGGGAACTCATCGACACCCTCCTTACCCTTCAGGATATCAGAGCACAGTATTATCCGAAATATGCAGTAACGGCGCTCAACAACAAGGGTACCGACATCTACAACTATCTCAAGGATGACAACAAGGCTGTTTTCGAGGGTCTTAATGACGTCATCACACGCAACGGCAACAAAACCAAGGCTTCCCTGCTCCTTTTCGACCTCAATGCGGCAATTGAGCTTTACAAGGCCGGAGAGCTCGGAGCCGAGGAAGTAATCTCCACATATCAGAACAACATCGCCCTCATCGACCAGCTTCCTGCTTCATCCGATGCAATCAAGGAGCAGAACGCGGGCGTAAAGTCAGATATGGAGTCCCTCTTCATCACCAGCAAGGTTGCAAGCTGCGACAATCTCATCGCTCTTTTCACCCCTCGCTATGAGGCAAACCAGGACGACATCGACCTCGTGTCAAATATCGTCAAGATGATGAGCTCTACCGAGAACTGCACCGACAACGACCTCTATCTCAAGGCTGCAACCTCAATGCACAAGCTCCAGCCTTCATCACAGAGCGCATACTTCCTCTTCAGGCTCAACTCCTCAAGGGGAAATGTTGCAGAGGCATCGGCATTTATGGAAGAGGCCCTCTCTTCTGAAGAGCTTGACAAGACAACCGCAGCTGCATACAACTATGAGTATGCCACCTTCTGCGTAAAGAACAATATGCAGGGCAAGGGTTATGCAGCGGCTCAGAAGGCCATCGAACTTGATGAATCCTATGCAGGAAAGGCTTATTTCCTTATGGGAACCATCTGGGGTTCAACCTCCTGCTCCGGTGACGAGATTTCACGCCGTGCTCCTTACTGGGTTGCCTGCGACTATATGCAGAAGGCAAAGAATGCCGACCCTTCACTTGCTGACGAGTGCAACCGCATGATCGGACAGTACAGTGTTTACTTCCCGCAGACTGCAGAGGCATTTATGTATGACCTTACCAACGGTCAGTCATACACCGTCTCCTGCGGAGGTATGAGGGCTGTCACCACCGTACGTACCCAGAAGTAGTCCTTTCTTGAAAAACAACAGGCAAATATTAAGGATGATAGCAACCGTTTCCATGGTTGCTGTCATCTTTTTTTCTTGTAAATCAAAGCTTTCAGAGGCAGACAAGATTGACTTGAGCACCACTCCGATGCAGACTGTTGACAGTATGACCCTCGTCCAGACGACCAACGGAAAGCTCCAGATGAGGGTGGTCACGGCAAATATGCAGAGGTTCGAGAACGACTCCATGTCGGTGGAGGTGTTCAGGAACGGAATGAATGTGTTTGCATACACTGAAGACGGTTCCCTCGAATCAACAATAGTGTCGGACGAGGCCGTCCACGAAAAGAAGAAGGGGAGCGGGGATGAAATCTGGAAGGCTTACGGCAATGTTGTAGTAAAGAATATCATCAAGCAGGAAACGATGGAGACTGACACTCTCTATTGGGACCGCAACAGCCACGAGATATTCACCGACTGCTATATCAGGATGTTTTCCCCCGACGGATTTATGCAGGGATTCGGAATGAGGTCTGACGAAAGGGCAAGGAATGCCATAATCACCCGTCCGTTCAACAGTTACGGTGTAGTGGTGCAGGATACCACGGAAGTTGTCATCGATTCTGTCAATTTCATAGGTCCTTTGTTGAAAAAACGCCGGTAATTGTAAAAAAATTGCTATCTTCGCAACCTATATCCGGATTTGAATATTTAAAAGTAAAAATAAAATGGCGGTACTCGAAAAAATTCGCGTGAAATTCGGCCTTGCGGCATCCATCATCATTGCCCTCGGCCTTTTGTCATTCATTATCGACCCACAGGAGCTCATCAATGCGTTCCAGTCAATGTCATCCAAGTATGACGTGGGCAACATCAATGGAAAGAAGGTTGCCTACAATGATTTCGTGCAGGAGGTCGAGACAATGACCAGGATCAATGAACTTATGACCGGTTCGTCTGCACAGAGCGCACAGCAGCAGGCACAGGCCCGCAATGCTGCCTGGCAGAACCTCATCTACAGGGACCTGTTTGTCAGAAGGGCAAATGATGCAGGCATTGTAGTGGGGGAAGACGAAATGGTTGACCTTACAACCGGCAACAACCTTTCTCCTCTCATTGCGCAGAATCCTGTATTTGCAGGAAATGACGGTTCATTCTCAAAGGACCAGCTCCTTTCATTCGTACAGAATATGGGCGCTGACGAGACCGGCAATCTCCGCCTCTACTGGAACTATCTCCAGAATTCCATTTCCAACCAGCAGTATTCCCAGAAATATTCATCCCTCTTCACTGCCGCATCCGCTGCAAACGCCATTCAGGTGCGCAGGGACATTGAAGAGAACAACAATACCACCGACGTTGATTTCGTCATGGTCCCTTACGGTTATCTCAAGGATTCCACGGTGACCGTTTCCGACAGCGAAATCCGTTCCTACTACAATTCACACAAGAACTTTTTCCGCCAGCAGGCGAGCCGCGACATCGAATATGTGGTGTTTGAGGTTGTTCCTTCGGAAAAGGATATCAATGCGGCAAAGACAGAAGTTGCCGACCTCTACGAGGAGTTCGCCACTACTGACAACATGAAGGCTTTCCTCAGCAGGAATTCAGACCGTTCCCTTTCCGACTACTGGTACAAAAAGGGTGAACTCAGCACCGTCAATGCACGCGTGGAGGATTATGTATGGAACGGAACCACCCCTGTTTCAGACATCATCGCTTCAGGCAACAAGTTCTATGTAGCAAGGGTTATGGAAAGCAGGATGATTCCTGACTCCGCTTATGTAAAGCATATCCTTCTCCAGGGTACCGATGCCGAAGCAAAGGCAGACAGCCTTCTCAATGTGGTCAGGAAGGGCGGAAGTTTCTCCAACCTCGTTGCGCAGTACTCCGACGACCAGAATTCACAGGCAGACGGCGAACTCGGCAACATCGGCTGGATGACCCAGAACTATATGCTTCCTGGATTCGAGTCCGTGCTTGAGGCAAAGAAGGGTGAGCCTTTCATCCTCAAGACCCAGTACGGTACCCACGTGGTTCTCGTTTCAAACCTTACGAAGCCTGTTGCCAAGAAGCGCGTTGCCATCTTCGAGAAGGAGGCAATTGCAAGCAAGGAGACTTTCAGCACATACTACTCACAGGCCAACAGGTTTGCGACAATAGCTTCCGGAAGCTATGCCAACTATCGCAGGGCCATCGATTCCTGCGGAGTTTACTCACATCCTGTCAACAATCTTTCCGAGGCTACCGACCGTTTCGGCGCCATTGACAATGCAAAGGAGGTAACCCGCTGGGCATTTGACAACAAGGTGGGCAAGGTTTCCGAAATCATCACAGTTGACAACAACTTCTTCTTCATCGCTACCGTCAAGGGTATCCACAAAGAGGGTATTGCCACTGTAGAGGAGGTTGCAACCCAGATCAAGGACCGTCTCTACCGCGAAAAGCTCGGCCAGAAGAAGGCCCAGGATTTTGCTGCAGAGGTTGAAGGTCTTGACGACCTCCAGGCCATTGCTGAAAAGCTCGGTTCGTCTGTAAGCAGCCAGAGCGGTGTGGCATTCTCTTCGCTCACATCACAGGGAAGCCTCGACCCGGCATTCATCGGAGCCCTTTCTGTTGCTCCTGAAGGAAAGCTTTGCGGTCCTGTGGTAGGCTCTGTAGGTATCTACTTCTACAAGGTCACCGGACGCGATACAGGCGCATTCTTCACCGAAGACGATGCAAAGGTACGCGAAGCACAGATGGCACAGTACAACAACCAGATGATTGTGCCTGTAATGATGCTCGATGCTGATGTAAAGGACAACAGGGCAAGATTCTTCTAGAATAAAGGCAATCCCCCGGTCGGGATTCCGGGACTATAAAGGCGCGACAGGATATCTGCCGCGCTTTTTTAGCTGGTGTCCAGGTTATTGTGATTTTCCAAATGACTACAGATCCAAGGTCAGAACTATGGGCAGATGGTCGCTTACGCCACCGTTGTACCGCGGTCCAATGTAGGTGCGCAGCGGCTTGTCACCGATATGGGTATTGTCCCTCTGCATCAGGAACGGAATCTTCAGAATCGTCATTTCGGGATTCAGCCGTGCGGCAGCAGGGGAGAGGAGAAACATATCGATAAGCTCCCATTTCCCGTTGAATCTGATGGTGCCCCCGCCCTGCCTTGACAGGGGAATGGCAAGATTGACAAGAAGGCTGTCTCCGCACTGCTCAAAAACCCCTGAAATCCTTCCCAGGACGGGATTTTCCGGTGTGTCGTTGAAATCCCCCGCAGCGACGACAATATGCTCTCCAAGCCCGTGTAAAGAGTCTGCAGCGGCCTTAAGCCTTGCAACCGCAGCCTCCCTTTTCCAGTCCGACTGTCCTCCTCCGAATTTTGAAGGGTGGTGATTTACCAGGATTGCAAAGGTTTTGCCGTCCGGCTTCCGTTCCATTCTTGCCAGAAGGATGTCCCGTGTACGGAAAACGGCAGTGTCCCCGACAGCGAGCGGCCGTGCATCGGCAAGATTGAAAACACTTTTCCTGTAGAGAAGCGCAACGTCTATCCCCCTTGTGTCCGGAGAATCGAAATGCACGATCCCGTAATCCTTTTTCCGCAGGATCGTCTCCTCCAGCAGCATCTTGAGCACAAACCTGTTTTCCACCTCTTCAAGGGCAATCAAATCGGGAAGTTGGCCGAAGCGTCCCGCAGTCCACAGTATAGCCTTTGCGATGGCATCCGCCTTTGCCATAAACTTCTTCTTTGTCCAGTGCCTTGCTCCGCTTGAGGAAAACTCCCTGTCCGAATCCGAATACCCTCCATCCTTCCAGTCAAAGAAATTCTCAAGATTCCAGTTCATTATCACTGTGCGTGAAGAGTCACCTGGCGAAAAAGACAGTTCCGCCGTCGCAGCGTTGTTTACCGTCACGGCAGCCAGTGCGATCAGCGGAACCAGAATAACGTACACCTATTAGATAATTGTTTTGAAACAGTTGCAAAGTAAACATTAAACAGAACCCAATCGGTAAAAAAAGATAAAAAGGTGGGTAAAGATTCGTACAATTGACAAAAAGAACAATAATAAAAGTTACCTTTGCATACAGTAAACAATCTATCAATAGGCAAATGTCACTGAAATGCGGAATCGTGGGTCTTCCTAATGTAGGAAAGTCCACTCTTTTCAACTGTATAAGCTCAGGCAAAGCCCAGAGCGCCAATTTTCCATTCTGTACCATCGAGCCGAATCTCGGTTCCACCAATGTGCCTGACAGGAGGCTTGAAGTCCTTTCAGATATATGCCAGCCGAAGCGGACTATCCCGGCGACTGTGGACATTGTGGACATAGCGGGCCTCGTAAAGGGTGCAAGCAAGGGTGAAGGTCTTGGAAACCAGTTTCTTGCAAATATACGTGAGACCGATGCCATCCTTCATGTGCTGCGTTGTTTCGATGACGGCAACATTGTCCACGTGGACGGAAGCATCAATCCCGTGAGGGACAAGGAGGTAGTGGATGCCGAACTTCAGCTGAAGGACCTTGAAACCGTGGAGGCAAGGCTCGCCAAGGTGAGCAAGCAGGCTAAAATAGGTGCCGACAAGGATGCGAAAAAGCTCGCCGACCTTCTCGGGAGATACCGTGAAGCCCTTCTTGAAGGACGCTCCTGCAGGAGCGTTGCTCTCCAGAATGAGGATGAAATCCAGATGGCAAAGGACCTTTTCCTCATTACCAACAAGCCTGTAATGTATGTCTGCAACGTTGATGAGGCTTCTGCCTCCGGAGGCAACGCCTATGTGGATGCGGTAAGGGAGGCTGTCAAGGATGAAAATGCCGAAATCCTTGTCATTGCTGCAAAGACAGAGGCTGACATTGCGGAAATAGAGGATTATGAAGACAGGCAGATGTTTCTCGAAGAGCTCGGCCTCGAAGAGAGCGGGGTAGTGCGCCTCATTCAGGGTGCCTACAGGCTTCTCGGCCTCCAGACGTTCTTTACTGCCGGTTCCGACGAGTGCCGTGCCTGGACCATCCGCAAGGGTGACAAGGCTCCGAAGGCAGCCGGAGTCATCCACAGCGACTTTGAAAAAGGATTCATCCGTGCGGAGGTAATCAAATATGAAGACTTTGTCCAGTACAAATCCGAATCTGCCGTCAGGGCAGCCGGAAAAATGGGCATCGAAGGCAAGGAATATGTGGTGGAAGACGGGGACATTATGCATTTCCTCTTCAATGTCTGACAATAATTAATCACTAAACACAATACAGCAATGGATATGAAAACCAGAATTCAGGAAAAGTTCAAGACGCTTTTCGGAGGCGAGGGCGACTATTTCGCTTCAGCCGGACGTATCAACCTTATAGGAGAACATACCGACTATAACGGAGGTTTCGTGTTCCCTGGTGCCATCGACAAAGGTATGATTGCTGAAATCAGGCTCAATGGAACTGAAAAGGTGCGTGCATTCGCCCTTGACCTTGACGAATATTGCGAATTCGGTCTCAAAGAAGAGGACAAGCCTGCACAGAGCTGGGCCCGCTATATCTTCGGAGTATGCCGTGAAATAGAGAAGAGGGGAGGAAAGATTGCGGGATTCGATACCGTATTTGCCGGAGACGTCCCTCTCGGAGCCGGAATGTCATCTTCTGCTGCTCTTGAAAGCACATTTGCATATGCCCTCAACCATCTTTTCAACCTCGGAATCGACAAGTTTGAGCTTGCCCGCATCGGACAGAGCACCGAGCACAACTACTGCGGAGTCAACTGCGGCATCATGGACCAGTTCGCTTCCGTTTTCGGAAAGAAGGGCAACCTCATGCGTCTTGACTGCCGTTCAATGGAATTCGAGTATTTCCCGTTTGATCCTACAAGCCACGGATACAAGCTCGTTCTCCTCAACTCCTGCGTAAAGCACGAGCTCGTAGGCTCTCCTTACAACGACCGCCGCGCTTCCTGCGAAAGGGTGGCAAAGGTTCTCGGCCAGGAATTCCTCCGCGGAGCCACAATGGAGCAGCTTGATGCCGTAAAGGACAGGATTTCAGAGGAGGACTACAAGCGTGCCCGCTATGTCATCGGAGAGGAAAAGAGGGTTCTCGACGTGTGCGACGCCCTTGCAAAGGGAGATTACGAGACAGTCGGGAAACGTATGTATGAGACCCACTGGGGTATGTCCAGGGACTATGAGGTATCTTGCGTAGAGCTTGACACACTTGCTGAAATAGCCGAAAAATGCGGTGTCACCGGATGCCGTATCATGGGAGGCGGATTCGGCGGATGCACCATCAACCTCGTCAAGGAAGAGCTCTATGACAGCTTCATCGGGACAGCCAAGGCAGAGTTTGCAGCGAAATACGGCCATGAGCCGAAGGTAATCGACGTTGTGATAAGCGACGGTGCCCGCAAGCTGTAGTTACCTGCAAGGAATATCTGAAGATTCCCAAAAACAATAAAGGTGGCCAGGCATCAGTCCGGTCACCTTTTTTATGTCAGCAGAAACGGCTTCTTATCCCAAATACTCTGCAACCCAGTCCTGATCGACTGTTGCAAAGCCCTTTCCGGGCTTCATCTGCGGATTGCGGTTTATGATGCCGCAGCAGTCCTCATAGACATTGAAGCCTATTTTCACGGCCTGCATGCTTCCGTCCATCGGAAACGAAAGGGTGATTTCATTGTCCGCCCCGTCGATCATGTAGAATTTGAAAGGGGCCGATTCTATCATCTCCTTCTTGTCCGGATACTTTTCCGAAAGCTCGGATTTTGTGATGAACTTGCAGAGTTCGATCGCCGCATCGTCCAGCCCCGCATCAAATATATTCACTTTTTCAATCAGCGAGCCTGCATCCGAAACCCTTCGCAGGGTATATTCCGACAGCTTTTCCGACAGGGCACCCAATGAATCGGTATCCACATTTTCATTCTCCGGAAGCAGCCATATCATCAGCGATGCATCCGGGTCATGGTAAAGCGTGGAATACTGTACGAAGTTGCGTGAGCCGCATTCGGGGCACTCCCACAGGAAAATGGACCCGTTTTTGACGGATTCCCTGAGTTCCGGATTGAGCTTGACGTTGATGCTGCCGTAGGCCGGCACATCAGCAGTTTTCCCGCATCCGGAACATTTCAGTCTTGCATTGAGGGACAGGGACATCGCCTATGACTGTTTCCTTATGTCAATCTGGAGCTCGTCGAGCTGCACCTGGTCGATTTCGGAAGGGGAGTCAATCATCACGTCGCGGCCCTGGTTGTTCTTAGGGAATGCGATGTAGTCCCTGATGGAATCGCTGCCGCCGAAGAGGGCGCACACGCGGTCGAAACCGAATGCCAGACCACCGTGAGGCGGGGCACCGTACTGGAATGCGTGGATGATGAAACCGAATTTGTATTCTGCCTCTTCATCGCTGATACCCAATACGTTGAACATCCTTTTCTGGAGGTCTGCATTGTGGATACGGATGGAGCCTCCGCCGAGTTCGGTACCGTTGAGCACGAAATCGTAGGCATTTGCGCAGACTTTCTCGAGGTCTTCTTTCCTGTCGCTGTAGAAAAGGTCCATCTGTTCAGGCTTCGGAGCGGTGAACGGATGGTGCATGGCATAGAAACGCTGTGTCTCGTCGTCCCATTCGAGAAGAGGAAAATCCACAACCCAGAGAGGAGCAAACTCGTCACTCTTGCGCAGTCCGAGGCGGTTGCCCATTTCGATACGGAGTACTCCGAGCATGGTCTGGACCTTCCTTATGTTGTCCCCGCTCATCACAAGGATGAGGTCTCCCTTCTTCGCCTCCACTTTTTCGCCTATTGCAGCAAGGTCATCTGCGGTGAAGAACTTGTCGATTGAGGACTTTATGCTGCCGTCTTCGTTGAGCTTGATGTAGATAAGGCCTTTGGCGCCTACCTGCGGCCTCTTTACCCATTCGGTAAGGGCGTCAATCTCCTTTCTGCTGTAGGAAGCTGCTCCGGGAACTGCTATCGCCCCCACATAGGCAGCATCCTCGAGAACTGAAAAACCGTGTCCCTTGACGGAGGAGGTAATCTCGTGGATGGTCATTCCGAAACGGATATCCGGCTTGTCGGAACCGTATTTGTCCATGGCCTCATACCAGCTCATGCGCGGAATAGGGTTGGCAATATCCACATTGAGGACATTCTTGAAAAGGGTCCTCATAAGGCCTTCGAATGTATTGAGGACGTCTTCCTGCTCCACGAATGACATCTCGCAGTCAATCTGTGTAAACTCAGGCTGGCGGTCTGCGCGGAGGTCTTCATCGCGGAAGCAGCGCACAATCTGGAAATAGCGGTCATATCCTGCCACCATCAGGAGCTGCTTGAAGGTCTGCGGAGACTGCGGAAGTGCGTAGAACTGTCCCGGATTCATGCGGGAAGGCACTACAAAGTCACGGGCACCCTCAGGAGTGGATTTGATGAGATACGGGGTCTCTATTTCCATAAAGCCCAGGTTGTTGAGATAATTCCTTGTCTCGTGGGCAATCCTGTGGCGGAGCATCAGCGCATTCTTGAGAGGGTTCCTGCGCAGGTCGAGAAACCTGTATTTCGCGCGGATGTCCTCACCGCCGTCGCTCTCGTCCTCGATTGTGAACGGAGGGGTGACCGATTTGTTGAGTATGGTGATTTCGCTGAGTTTCACTTCAATGTCGCCTGTCGGAATCCTGCCGTTCTTGCTCTGGCGCTCTATGACTTCTCCGGTGGCCTGGATGACAAACTCCCTTCCGAGGGATGTTGCCTGCTCCACAAGTGCCTCAGGGGCATCCGCCTCCACAACGAGCTGTGTGATTCCATACCTGTCGCGAAGGTCGATGAAGGTCATTCCGCCAAGTTTCCTTGACTTCTGAACCCAGCCCGCGAGTGTCACTTTCTGTCCTGCATTGCTTATGCGGAGTTCTCCGCACGTATGAGTCCTGTACATAACTTATGATAAGATTATTATTTCCTGTAAAACGGACAAATTTAGCAATTTTACGATGATTTTGCATATATTTGGCAACATAATGATACCGGTAGCCGCCACAGGTGCCGGACGACATATGGTTTTATAGATTACTGAACATACAATTAATGGAAGTACGTGCAAAGAAAGCCCTCGGACAGCATTTTCTCACCGACCAGGGCATAGCCAAATCAATTGTCAATTCGCTTCAGCCCCGGGGCAGGATGCCCGTGCTGGAAATCGGCCCGGGAATGGGGGTGCTTACGCAATATCTCCTGGAAAGGGAGGATGTTGACCTGAAACTCGTTGAAATAGACGGGGAAAGCGTTGAATACCTGATGTCGCATTTCCCAGGCCTGCAAGGACGTCTGATGCAGGACGATTTTCTCCGCATGGACCTTGGAAAGACCTTCGCGGGAGACTTTCTCGTCATCGGAAACTTTCCTTACAACATATCTTCGCAGATATTTTTCAGAATCCTCGACCACAAGGACAGGATCCCGCAGGTCGTGTGCATGATCCAGAAGGAGGTGGCCGAGCGCATCGCCGAAAAGCCCGGGACAAAGACCTACGGCATTCTCTCGGTGCTTCTCCAGGCATGGTATGACATCGAATATCTCTTCACGGTGGGGTCGGGGGCGTTTGCTCCTCCTCCAAAGGTCCAGTCTGCAGTAATCCGCCTGCGCCGCAACTCCCGCACATCCCTCGGATGCGACGAGTCCCTTTTCAAGACCGTTGTAAAGACCGCGTTCAACCAGAGGCGCAAGACGCTTCGCAATTCGCTCAAACCCCTTCTGAAGGAGGGAATGGACACATCAGACCCTGTCTTTGACCTGCGTCCGGAAAGGCTCAGTGTGGAGGATTTCATCGCACTTACCGGACGTTTCCAGACATAAAGGAAAAATTTATCGAAAATTTAGTAGAAATTATTGATTTACGATAAATTTTAATATATTTGCGATAACTTTAAAACTCAACGATATGATAGCTGAATCCTGGGCAGCACTCAGTGTTGCGATGAAAATCCTCTGGGGGATTACAATATTTGCTTCCCTGGTATTTGTAGTACAGTCCGTAATGACATTTCTCGGGGCAGACGCCGGCGATATGGACGGAGGTATGGATGCCGACTCTCCGATGGACTCCCTGCTTGCAGATGCGGGCTCCTCGGGATCAAATCTCTATACATTCCGCAACCTCATCAATTTCCTTCTCGGCTTCGGTTGGACGTCCATCCTTCTTCATGACAGCGTGAAGTCTCCGGTGCTTCTCTACATCATAGCCGCGATGGTCGGAGTCGGGCTTGTGGCCATAGTAATGTACATCTTCAAATGGCTCAACAGCATGCAGCAGTCCGGCACAATCGACGTGCGCAAGGCAGCAGTCGGCTGCGAAGGCACTGTGTATCTGACCATTCCCGGCGAGCGCAAGGGCGAGGGAAAGGTGCAGATCGCAATCAACGGGGCAGTCCGCGAATACACGGCGCAGACCGACGACGACACCATCATCACCGGCACGCCTATCAAGGTTGTGGAAGTGATAGGGGAGAGCACCCTCGTGGTCGCAAGGCTCGACTCGCTCATCATATAGCATATAAATAACACATAATACAATTAACTATGGAACTGTATCTTATTCTCATCATCGTATTTGTGGTGATCGTCACGTTCTCCGCAATTCTCAAGCGTTACCGCCGCTGCCCGTCCGACAAAATCCTTGTCATCTACGGTAAGACAGGCAAGAACGCCCACGGCTCCATCTCATCGGCACGCTGCGTACACGGCGGAGCTGCCTTCATCTGGCCTGTGTTCCAGGACTATGCGTTCCTTGACCTCAAGCCTATTTCCATCGAATGCAACCTCACCAACGCACTTTCCAAGCAGAATATCCGTGTCGATGTGCCTTGCCGCTTCACCGTCGGTATCACGACCGAGGCAGAGGGCATGACCAACGCCGCCGAGCGTCTTCTCGGGCTTTCTATCGAGAACATCCAGAACATCGCCACCGATATCCTCTTCGGACAGCTCCGTCTTGTCATCGCGACTATGGACATCGAGGAAATCAACGCTGACCGCGACAAGTTCCTCGCCAATGTCTCCACCAATGTCGAGGCCGAGCTCCGCAAAATCGGCCTGAAACTCATCAACGTCAATGTAACCGATATCCGCGACGAGTCCGGCTACATCGAGGCTCTCGGAAAGGAGGCTGCCGCAAAGGCCATCAACGATGCCAAGAAGAGCGTTGCCGAGCAGAACCGTTTCGGTGAAATCGGAAAGGCAGAGGCAGACAGGGACAAGGACATCCGCATCGCCGAGACCACAAGGGATACCCGCGTGCGCACGGCAGAAGCCAATGCAGAGGCTGTCGAGGGTGAGAACAACTCCAAGATTGCCATTGCCAATTCCGACGCCCTCCGCCGCGAAAAGGAGGCCGAGGCTGCCCGTCTTGCAGTCGCTGCCGAAAAGGTGCAGGCTGCAAAGGCTCTCCAGGAGGCATATGTTTCCGAGAGGGATGCCGAAATAGCACGTGCGGAAAGGGAAAAGGCCACACAGACGGCCAATATCGTGGTACCTGCGCAGATTGAAAAGGAAAAGGCCATCATCGACGCAGAGGCTGAGGCTGAAAAGCTCCGCCGCCAGGCCAAGGGTGAGGCTGACGCAATCTATGCAAAGATGGATGCACAGGCACGCGGTCTCCTCGAGATTCTCTCAAAGCAGGCGGAAGGTTTCGGAAAGCTCGTAAATGCCGCTTCCGGAGACCCTCAGAAGGCTGTGCTTATGCTTATCGCCGACAAACTTCCGGAACTTGTCAAGACCCAGGTAGAGGCCGTCAAGGGAATCAATATCGACAAGGTTACCGTTTGGGACAACGGCAACGGAGCCAACGGAAAGACAGCTACCTCCAATTTCATTTCCGGTCTCATGAAGAGCGTACCTCCGCTTGAAGACCTGTTCAAGATGGCCGGAATGGACCTTCCTTCCTATCTCAAGGGCAGTGAGAGTGCAGCCGGGGAGGCAGAGGAGCAGTCTGTGGAAAATTAGGGAGTATGCCAATCATAGTGAATATTGATGTGATGCTTGCCCGCAGGAAAATGGCTGCGGGTGAGCTTGCTGAAGCTATCGGAATTACTCCTGCCAATCTTTCCATACTCAAAAACGGCAAGGCAAGGGCGATAAGGATTACCACTCTGGAGGCTGTCTGCAGAGCCCTTGACTGTCAGCCGGGTGACATCCTCGAATATGTCCCCGGGAGCAACGACGGGGACCTACCCGACAACAGTGCCGGGCATATTCCTGATGACAACGGATGATTACCGTTTCCTGCGGTAAAGCCTGGACTCGAATGAATATCCGGTTTCCGGATCTGTATAAGGCCCTCCGAGCGGTTCAATATCCCACTCCGGAGGGTTTATCGTAGGGAAAAACGTGTCGGCATCCCCGATAGAGGCATCAACATGCGTAATGTACATTGAATCAACGGCTCCAATTGCCTGAGCATAGATTTTTCCGCCACCTATCACAAAGCATTTTCCGGCTTCGCACGGGATCCCCTCCGCAATGCGGAAAGCCTCGTCGAGACTTGTGGCCACTACGACATTGTCCGGCCGGTCGGCCCATTCCCTGGTGGAAATCACAATGTTGGTCCTTTTCGGGAGCGGGCGTGACCCGAGAGAGACAAAGGTCCTGAATCCCATGATCACAGGGCATCCCAAAGTGGTACGCTTGAAGAATTTGAGGTCTTCCGAAATGTGCCACAGAAGGGAATTGTCTTTTCCTATTGCACCGTTTGAGGCAACTGCCGCGATGAGAGATTTTTCCATACAGTCGAAATAATGTGAGCCGTTTTTTTCTGAATCCGGGCAAAGATACAACAAATAAACGCTAACTTTACCGGCAAACAGATTCTTATGAAGCAATATCTCGACCTGCTGCGCCATATCCGCACCCACGGAGTCATCAAGACTGACCGTACCGGTGTCGGCACCCAGAGCATTTTCGGTTACCAGATGAGGTTTGACCTCAGCGAGGGTTTCCCTCTCCTGACCACCAAAAAAGTTCACCTCAAGTCTATAATCCACGAGCTCCTGTGGTTCATTTCCGGCGACACCAACATCAGGTATCTCAAGGACAACGGTGTGACTATCTGGGATGAATGGGCCGATGAAAACGGTGACCTCGGCCCTGTGTACGGCCACCAGTGGCGCTCCTGGCCGTCTCCTGACGGAAGGAGCATAGACCAGCTTTCACAGGTCATTGATATGATAAAAAACCATCCGGACAGCCGCAGGATGCTCGTGACCGCGTGGAATCCCGGCGAGGTGGACAGGATGGCGCTTCCGCCGTGCCACTGCCTTTTCCAGTTTTATGTGGCCGAAGGCAGGCTCTCCTGCCAGCTTTACCAGAGAAGCGCCGACACCTTCCTCGGAGTGCCTTTCAACATAGCCTCATACGCTCTTCTTACGATGATGATAGCCCAGGTATGCGGACTCCGGCCGGGGGACTTCATCCACACGACCGGAGACACACATCTTTATATTAACCATTTCGAACAGGCAGACCTCCAGCTCAGCCGTGAGCCGAGAAAGCTTCCTGTGATGAAAATCAACCCTTCGGTAAAGAGCATCTACGATTTCAGATACGAAGACTTCACCCTTGAGGGCTACGACCCGTGGCCTGCCATTAAGGCTCCCGTAGCGGTCTGACAATCATTTCTTTACGCGGATTCTTTCCGCAAGGGAATATACCTCCGCCAGGCGTTCTTCATCGGGCGCTGCCAGGCATATTATTGCGAGTACACCCTGCTTGATTTCGATGCAGAGCACCCTCATCGGGGCGTCATCCTCGCAAAGGGCATCAAAACCGTAGGCCTTCTTCCCGTTGAACTCCCACTCTTCGATGGGATTGAAATCGTCGTCATCGTCAAAGCCCACCATGTCGGCATAGTTGGTGATTGCCTGGTCTGCGGCCGTATCGCCCTCCGGCATATCCCCGACATAGGCCTCAATGGTACCGTCGCTTATGCTGCGGCCGAGATGTGCCTCGAGGTGGGTGACCTCAGACCCGTCCTCGTCGCGATAACTGTCTACGGACAACTTCCACCCTTCCGGAAGGGAAATCTGTACACTGTATGCCATAGTCTATTGTTCTGATTGTTCGGCAAGGCGGCGGGCAAGTTCGAGGAAGGCAAGCCCGTCAGGACGGCTTGAAAGCGCTGCAGGTTCTCCCTCGTCACCGCTTTCGCGTATGCTCTGGACAATTGGAATCTGTCCCAGAAGCGGTACACCCAGGCTTTCAGCCATCTTCACACCTCCGTCTTTTCCGAAGATATAGTATTTGTTTTCAGGGAGTTCCGCCGGAGTAAACCAGGCCATATTCTCCACAAGGCCGAAAATCCTGCGGTTCACATTTTCATTGCGGAACATATCCACGCCCTTCTCGACATCCGCGAGAGCTACATTCTGGGGAGTCGTGACAATCACGGCGCCCTCCATAGGGATGTCGTTGACAAGGCTTATGTGGATGTCGCCAGTCCCCGGAGGCATATCGATGAGAAGGAAGTCAAGGTCGCCCCACCTCACCTGCAGAATCATCTGTTTCAATGCATTGCAGGCCATGGGACCTCGCCATATGAGAGCCTGCCCCTTCTGGGCGAAATATCCGATGCTCATCCATTTCACTCCGTATTTTTCAATCGGAAGGATTACCGCATCGCCGTTTTCCTTTTCGATGGCATCAGGCACGGCACCTTCAGTTGCGGTCATCACCGGCACGGAAGGACCATAGACATCCGCATCCGCAAGACCGACCTTGTAGCCGAGGCGGGCAAGGGCAACGGCAAGGTTGACTGCAACGGTGGATTTGCCCACTCCGCCCTTGCCTGATGCAACTCCTATGATATGACGGACGGTGGCAAGCTCTTCGAGAGTCAGGTCATTGACCGTCTTTTTCTTTGGCTTTCCTTCATCGGGATCCTTGACCACGGTCTTGACATTGACTGCCCCCACACCTTCCACCTCGCGGAAAATGGCAGCCCTTACTGCCCCCACAAGATATTCCGTAAGCGGGTCACGGTGTTTTGGGAACACCATTGTCACAGTCACCCCGTCCCCGTCCGTCTCCACGGAACCTATCATTCCGAGAGAAACGACATCCTGCTCCCCCTTTCCCGGGTGCAGGACGCCGCGCAATACTTCAATTATCTGATTGTTATCCATTTATCTTACGATATTCATTTCGTTGAGAAGATGTCCCGCTCCGCCGAACTTGTCCATGACAAAGAGCACATAGCGAATATCCACGCAGATGCACCTCTGAAGGTCAGGCTCGAACATCACGTCGCTCGACATGGACTCCCAGTTGCCGTCGAAGGCAAGTCCAATGAGTTCTCCGTCAGCATTGAGCACAGGGCTTCCGGAGTTGCCTCCGGTGATGTCGTTGTTGGTCAGGAAGCAGGTCGGGAGCACTCCGTCAGCATTGGCATACTGGCCGTAGTCCTTTGCATTGTAAAGCTCCTTGAGCTTTGCAGGTACGCGGAACTCGTAATTGTCCGGATCTTCCTTCTCCATGACTCCGGCAAGAGTGGTGTAGTGGCGGTAGAGGACACCGTCCTTCGGCGAGTAGGATTTCACATTGCCGTAGGTAAGGCGCATCGTGAAATTGGCGTCAGGGTAGGACGGCTCGCCCTTCTTCCATTCAAGAAGACCTGCCGCAAAAGCCTTGGAACCCTTTTCGATATCACCCAAGCAAGCCGAATACTCAGTATAGCGCCTCAGGTAAACCTCAATGATTGCATTGTACATCCTGATGGCAGGGTCTTCGGAGAGTTCCATAATGTTCTTGTCCCTCAGTGTCTCGATTTTCTCTGCATTGGCAAAGGCGCTGCTGTTGAAAAGGTTGTCCACAAATGCCTCTGCATCTGGAGCGGACCAGTCAAAGCCTTCAAATGCAGGAAGGTCGGCCGCCTCGGCATCCTCCGCATAAAGATTCAGCATTGCGACTGCAATCTTCCTTTCGAGAGCCTCGTCATAGTCCTTGAAAAGCGGAAGGGCGCTGTCGATTGCCTTTGAGAGCGCATCGGTGGTGTCCTCCTGGGCAATCTGCGAATAACTGTATGCCACGGTGGCGGCAATGTCGAGAAGACCTATGCGGTTGAGAGTCTCGGACAGGAGCATGATTGACTGGTACGGGGCCTTCTGGGCTGCAACAGCCGAAGAAATCACGGAAAGGGCGTCTCCGTATTTTTCAGTACGTTTTTTATTCTTGCCGACCCATGCCATGAAATCGGCCTCCTTCTGCTTCTCGCGTCCGATGATATTGAGCTTTTCGAATGCAAGAGCCTGTCCCTGCCATTTTTTCCATGCATTTGCGCTGGAAGCATACTTGTTGGCATATTTGAGACGGACCACAGGGTCTGCCTCCATACCCTCGAGCATCACCCTCTGGCGTACTGTGCGGGCCTTTACCGAGATCTGGTTGGTCTCCACCATGGACTCGAGCTGGTCGGCAGTCTGGAAACGCTGGGTGCGTCCCGGATATCCCATAATCATGGCATAGTCTCCGTCTTCAACGCCCTTGAGAGATACCTTGAGAGACTGTTTCGGCTTCATCGGCACATTATCCTCCGAATAATCGGCAGGCATATTGTCCTTGCCGGCATAGACACGGAACATCGAGAAATCGCAGGTATGGCGCGGCCACATCCAGTTGTCGGTCTCTCCTCCGAACTTTCCGAGGGATGCAGGAGGTGCACCTACGAAACGTACATCTCTATAGACTTTATAGACAATAAGATATGCTACGTTGTCATTGTAGAAGTTCTCGATTGTCGCAATGCATCCCGGGTTGTCTTTCTGCGCAGCTTCCTTAAGACTCTGCCTTGAAGCGGCCCTGGACTCCTCCGCAGCAGCCTCCGGATTGTCGGATTTTGCCTTCCTGGCTGCCTTCAGCGCAGTCTCATAGGCTTTGTCAAGCACGGCGGTGACATCCGTCATGCTTTCAAGGAATTTCACGGTGAGTCCCGGGACAGGGATTTCCTGGCCGCGGTCCATGGCCCAGAAACCGTCTTCCAGATAGTTGTGTTCAGGTGTTGAGAGTGACTGGATGTTGCTGTAGCCGCAGTGGTGGTTGGTGACGAGAAGTCCTTCATCCGAGATGATTTCTCCGGTGCAGCCGCCTCCGAACTGTACAATGGCATCCTTGAGGGATGAGTGGTTGATGCTGTAGATCTGGTCAGGGGTGAGCCTGCAACCGTCAGCCGCCATCGCTTCTGCATTCATTTTCTGAAGGAACGGGAGCAGCCACATGCCTTCGTCCGCAACAGCACCTGCCGTCGCCATGATGAGCGCAGCAACTGAGCAAATAATTCTGTTATGTTTCATTTCATTAAAATAATTAAGTCAGGTTTTTACCAAATATACAAAGATATCTATTTTTCTATTAACTTTGTCTGCAAGATGCGCAAATATTCCGTAATCATACCCGCCTACAACCGTCCCGACGAAGTCGGCGAACTGCTTGAAAGCCTAAAGAGCCAGCCTTTTATGGATTTCGAGATAATCGTCGTGGAGGACGGTTCCACTCTCCCGTGCCGTGATGTAGTGATAGCGGCAGGAGGCGTGGATGCCGATGCCGTCCCGGGCACGGATGCAAATATCAGATATTATTACAAGCCCAACAGCGGTCCGGGGCAGACAAGGAACTACGGTGCTGCGCGTTCCCGGGGCGAATACCTGCTCATACTCGATTCCGACGTGATTGTGCCGAAAGGCTATTTCGCTTCGATTGAACGGGAGCTTTCCCGTCTTCGCTGCGATGCTTTCGGAGGTCCTGACCGCGCAGCCGACAATTTCACTCCTGTCCAGAAGGCCATCAGCTACGCCATGACATCGTTCTTTACCACGGGAGGCATACGCGGCGGCCGCCAGAGGATGGACAGGTTCTATCCGAGAAGCTTCAATATGGGCATCCGAAGGGATGTCTTCAATAATCTGGGAGGCTTCTCAAAAATGCGTTTCGGGGAGGATATCGACCTGAGCATAAGGATATTCGAGGCTGGGTATTCCTGCAGGCTGTTCCCCGATTCGTGGGTCTATCACAAGAGGAGGACCGATTTCCGCAAATTCTACAGGCAGGTCTATAACTCCGGCATAGCCCGCATCAATCTCTACAGGCGCCATCCCGGCTCGCTCAAGATTGTCCACTTCCTTCCGGCCGCATTCACCGTCGGAGTGATTCTGCTCATTCTCCTGTCTCCGCTGACACTGTTGAGCCTTGTCCCGATAGCTGTCTATGCCCTGATGGTTTTTGCCGATGCCTCTGCGAAGAACGGCAGTTTCCGCATCGGAGGGCTTTCCGTCTGTGCAGCATTCGTGCAGCTGTCCGGATACGGGTTCGGCTTCATTTCCGCGTGGTGGCGCAGGTGCGTGCTCGGGCGCGGGGAGTTCGACGCTTTCCGGAACACATTCTACAAATAGTCCGGCCGGCCTCGCTGCCAGGATCTTTTATTGCTCTGAAAAAAGATTGATTTCCAGTTCTTTGGGATGAAAAGACATCCTGTGCCACGGTGTGTATCCATAGGCGCGGATGGCTTCTATGTGCTCTTTTGTGGGATAGCCCATATTGCGTTCCCATCCGTATTGCGGATATTCGGAGGCAATCTTCCGCATAAAATCGTCGCGATAGGTCTTTGCCAGGACGGAGGCGGCTGCAATGCTCGCATATGTCGCATCGCCGTGGACCACGGTCTTGTATGGAAAACCGCCGAAAGGCTTGAACCTGTTGCCGTCAATAATCAGGAAATCAGGCTTTACCTTCAGTTTCATCACGGCCCGCTGCATACCGGCAATAGATGCCGCAAGTATGTTGACAGCATCGATTTCTTCTGCTGAGACCGATTCCACAGCCCAGGCAACTGCCTCTTTTTCAATGACAGGGCGCAGCAGCTCGCGCTCCTTTTCGCTCATCTTCTTTGAATCGTTCAGCAGCGGATGATGGAAATCCTCCGGCAGGATGACAGCTGCCGCATACACCGGCCCTGCAAGGGGACCTCTCCCTGCCTCGTCGCAGCCTGCCTCGATCCTTCCCGGTTCAAGACAGTTTTTCAGGAACACTTCTTTTCGCATGGTGCGAAATTAAGCAATCTTCAAAAAATAATAGGAATATTTTATCGACCGTCAGCTGTTTTTCCTGAGCATGGAAATGATCATATCCTTGTCCCTCAATTGTTCCTTCAGTATTTCTATCATCTCGTGCAGGGCTTTTATCTCCCTTTCAAGCTTTTCTATGTTGGAGCTGTACAGGGCCTCCATTTCATGAAGCTTGCTTTGGGCCCTGGATGCCTCTTCGAGTGAAATGTCATTCGGATCATACCCGAGCAGAAGATGCTCCGTGCTTGTCCCGAGGGCTTCGGCTATAGATTCCAGATGTGGACAGATGATTTTCGTGGTGCCTTTTTCAATGTTCCTGTAGGTATTCCTGTCCACACCGATGCGATCGGCCATCTCCAGTTGGGAAAGACCCTGCTTCTCCCTGAGAGCGCCCATTATCTGCTTAATCGAGTTGTCATCCATATTCTGTCCGCTTTATGTTCAAAATTATGTGCTGCGGACCAACAATTCGGCATACTAAAACTGCGCACGTGACTATAAAAATTGTGCATCGGGGTAAAAATTCGTGTCAAAAGATAAAAATTCGTATTTTTCCGACATCCGGATGATGCTAAAAGCAGTTCATAATTTGGAGAAGATGCGGCAATCATTCATCTTTGCCGAAAACAATACCGGCTGAATTATGAAAAAGCGGAATACCTCTGAACAATACAATCTCTTCTCAGTCCTTCTTCTTGAGGAGAAGGTCTATCTTGACCCCACGCTCACCTTTTCTGACGTATGCAGATGGATGGGTGCGGATGAAAGGGCGCTTTCGACAATGATGGCAATGGAGCTCGGTACGGACGGTGACAGCCTTATGCGCAGCTACCGTGAGGGCGAGTTGTCGCGTCTTCGTGAAAAATATGACATTGACATATTGTGATTGCGTTATTATTTTATTAGATTTGCGAATACGCACATAACTGCAAACACAAATTTAATAACTCATACAATGAAAACCTACGCAACGAAAGACATCCGCAACGTGGTCTTGATCGGAAGCTCAAAGTCCGGCAAGACCACTTTATCGGAGGCTATGCTTTATGAAGGAAAAGTCATCGACAGACGCGGTTCTGTCGAGGCCGGCAATACGGTATCCGACAATACCGAGTTTGAGCAGACCAACCAGAAATCGGTCTATGCGACTCCGCTCTATGCAGAGTTCATGAACACTAAGTTCAATATCATTGACGCTCCGGGTTCCGACGATTTCAGCGGCGGTGCAATATCCGCCTTCAAGGTATGTGAGACCGGTATTCTTGTTGTAAATGCACAGCAGGGCGTAGAGGTCGGTACTGAGATTTTCGCAAGGTACGCCGACAACTACAATGTCCCTCTTATCGTTGCTGTCAACCAGCTCGACCACGAGAAGGCCAACTGGGACCTCTGCAAGTCTTCCCTCGAGGAGGCTTTCGGAAAGAAGGTGGCTTTCACCCAGTTCCCGTGTGAGCCGGGTGCAGGTTTCAACAGTTTCATCGATGTCATCACGATGAAGAAATACACCTTCAAGGATGAGAACGGTACACGCGAGGAGTCCGAGATTCCTGCAGATTATGCAGACCGCGCCGAAGAGCTCCGCCTTGAGCTTATGGAAAGGGCTGCCGAAGGAGACGATGCCCTCCTCGAGAAGTATTTCGAAAGCGGCGAGCTCACTACCGACGAGATCCGCAAAGGTCTTTCCGAGGGTCTCAAGAAGGCTGTCCTGATGCCTGTATTCTGCCTTTCCGCAAAGAAGGATATCGGTGTGAAGAGGCTTATGGAGTTTACCATCAACGTGGGTTCATCTCCTGAAGGAAAGGTTGCCAGAACTATTGAAGGAGGCGAACTCCCTTGCTCTTCAAACGGCCCTGTCAGCATCTTCATCTACAAGACAACCGTTGAGCAGCACCTTGGTGACGTGTCATATTTCAAGGTCATGAGCGGTGTCCTCAAGGAGGGTATGGATCTTGTCAACCCTGAGACGGGCAACAGCGAGCGTCTTTCCGCAATCTATGCGGTTGCCGGAGCCAAGAAGGAAAAGGTATCCGAGATCAGTGCCGGTGACATCGGCTGCGTGATGAAGCTCAAGGCCGGAAAGACCGACACCACGCTTGCGGCTGCAGGATGCGAGGCCATTGAGCATATGGTATTCCCTGACGCAAGGTACCGCTGCGCAGTCAAGGCTGCCGACAAGAACGATGAGGCCAAGGTGGGTGATGCCCTCAACAAGATTGCCGCCCAGGACCCTACAATCATCGTTGAATACTCCAAGGAGCTGCGCCAGACCATTCTCAGCGGTCAGGGAGAGCAGCACATCAATCTCGTCAAGTGGAGAGTCAACAACGAGTTCAAGCTCAACATCGAGCTTTATGCACCGAAGGTTCCTTACCGCGAGACCATTACAAAAGTCGCTACCGCCCAGTACCGCCACAAGAAGCAGTCCGGCGGTGCAGGACAGTTCGGAGAGGTACACCTCCTCGTATGTCCTTACGTAGAGGGAGAGCCGGTTCCAAACAAATTCAAGATTGACGGCAAGGAGACCGTCCTCAATGTCAAGACTTCCGAGGTTACCGACCTCGAATGGGGCGGAAAGCTCGAGTTCTACAACTGCGTTGTGGGTGGTGCCATCGACCTCGGCTTTATGCCTGCAATCCTCAAGGGTATCAAGGAGAAGATGACCGAAGGCCCTCTTACCGGATCATATGCAAGGGATATCAGGGTATATGTCTATGACGGAAAGATGCATCCGGTTGACTCCAAGGAAATCGCCTTCATCATTGCCGGACGCAACGCCTTCAAGGAGGCATTCCGCAATGCAGGTCCGAAGATCATGGAGCCTATCTACAACGTACAGGTGATGACTCCTGCCGAGTAGATGGGTGCCTGCATGTCAGATCTCCAGAACCGCCGTGCAATCATAGAGGGCATGGGTACGGACCGCGGATTCTCTGTGCTCAAGGCACGTGTCCCTC
>CAMBMK010000006.1 GCA_945868745.1 uncultured Bacteroidales bacterium | reverse complement strand
GAGCGCCAGACCCCCATCGACCTCCGCGCTCGCGTGCGTTTCCAGCCGGAGGAAGAGAATCAGTAATCTCAGGGACCGCCGGTAGACATCGGGTTGCGCGATTTGTCCTGGAGTGCCGGGGAAGTTTCAGCGATTCTTGTTCTTTTAGAAGCAGCGGCCGTCCACGTAGAAGAAGGTGAGGTCCCCGAAGGAGCCTCAACAATCGGAGATGAGTATGGACGGCTGCTGTTGAATTGCGGTTAAGTTATATAGAAAAACCCCGCCCGAGATAGCTCAGGCGGGGTTTTGAAGTGACTCCTACAGGATTCAAACCTGTAACCTTTTGATCCGTAGTCAAATGCTCTATTCAGTTGAGCTAAGGAGCCGTTTCGGGAAAAATCCCGTTATTATTCAGAAACCTCTTCCTTTACGAAATTGGCTTTCTTTTCCTTGATCTTGGCCTTCTTGCCCTGGAGATCCCTGAGATAGAAGATTCTAGCCCTGCGAACCTTACCGATCTTGTTGACCTCGATAGACTCGATGAAAGGAGACTGCATAGGGAAAATCCTTTCAACGCCTACACCGCTGGAAATCTTGCGGATTGTAAATGTCCTCGTGAAGGCGGTGGTACCGCTGAGCTGGATAACAACTCCTCTGAACTTCTGGAGTCTCTCCTTGTCGCCCTCCTTGATCTTGTAGGTAACGGTGATTGTGTCACCTGCCTTGAACTGAGGATATGAAGCTGCTTTCTCGTTGGCGAAAGCCTGTTCAACAATTTTAATATAGTCCATTTCTGTTTCTTTTTTATTTGCAACGTTGCCGGTTCACTATTGACCGCAAGAGGTTGCTCTTTTGTTTTGGGATTGCAAATGTAGGTACTTTTTTCTTAATTACCAAACTATCCCTTACTTTTTTTGAAAGAAACCTGAAAAATCTTCAATAAGAAACCTAAAAATTGTTCCTCATCTTGTCAAACAGTGCCTTGTCGTCGCGTGAAAGGTCCGGTTCAAACGATTCGCTGCCGCGCATATGCTCCAGCGCCTCCTTTTCCTTTCTGGAGAGCTTCTTCGGGATCCACACGAGGAACTTCACATAGAGGTCTCCCGTACCCGAACCGTATCCCTGGACTGAAGGCAGTCCGCGTCCCTTCAGGCGTACGACGGTGCCCGACTGGGTGCCCGGCTCAACCTTCACTTTGTAGCTTCCGTCGAGACACGGAATCGTGACCTCGCATCCGAGGATGGCATCCGTTACAGGGATTATCTTAGAGTAAAAGAGGTTGTTGCCGTTGCGCTTGAGCTGTGAGTGCGGAAGCTCTTCGATAACAATGAGAAGGTCTCCGTTGATGCCTCCGTTCTTGGCTCCGTGGCCTTCGCCGCGTACGGTGATCTGCATCCCTTCCTCTACACCGGCCGGGATATGGACGTTGATGGTTGCCTTCCGGCGGATGAGCCCGCGTCCTCCGCAGCTGCGGCATGGATTGTTGACAATCTTTCCCTCTCCGCCGCAGCGTGAGCAGGTGGTATATGTGACTGTCCTTCCGAAGAAGCTGTTGGTCTCTCTGGCCTCCTGGCCGGTCCCGTGGCAGACAGGGCAGGTCTGGATGTCGGAATCGTTGACAGCCCCTTTGCCGTGGCAGTCAGGACAAGGCTCATCCCTTTCGATGGTCACCTGCTTGTCGCAGCCTGTTGCAATCTCTTCGAGAGTAAGACGCACGCGGGTGCGTATGTCGCGGCCGCGGTACACCCTCTGGCCCTGCGAAGACCTGCCGGCAGAACTCCCGCCGAAGCCCCCGAAACCGCTGAACCCTCCTCCGAAGAGGTCGTTGAGGATGTCGTTGATGTTGCCGAATCCTCCGCTGAAGTCAAATCCTCCCGGATTGTTGCCGAGACCTCCGAATCCGAACTTGTCATACTTGCTCTTCTTGTCGGGGTCGCTCAGGACAGAATACGCCTCGGAAGCTTCCTTGAACTTCTCCTCCGCGGTCTTCTTCTCCTGTTCCGTACCGTTGACCCAACGGTCGGGATGCCACTTCAGGGCAAGCTTCCTGTAAGCGGATTTTATATCGTCAGCCGAGGCGTCCCTTCCGACGCCCAGCACCTCGTAATAATCTCTTTTGTCAGCCATAAGTTACACTCCCACAACTACTTTAGCAAACCTTAATACTTTGTCTCCAAGCATATAACCGGTGCTTACGACATCGATTACGATATCTTTCGAATCTTTGTCCTGTGCAGGAAGCTGTGCCACGGCCTCATGGAAATCGGTATCGAACTTCTTGCCTTTTGCCTCGATGACGGAAAGCCCCTTTGTCTTGAGATAAGCCATCAACTTGTTGTAAATGAGGGATGTACCCTCTTTGGCGGCCTCGTCCGAAGAGCTTGCGAGCAGCTCCATTGCCCTCTCGCAGTCATCCAGAACAGGGAGCATACCCTTGATGGTCTCGGCAGAAGCCGTTGCCACCATGTCGAGTTTCTCCTTGGCAGTGCGGCGGCGGAATGTCTCGAACTCTGCCATAAGCCTCAGGTAGTCATTCTTTTCTTCGGCGAGCTTTCCTTCGAGTTCCTCCTTTGCCTTGACAGCCTCTTCCAGAGCCTTCTGAAGCTCCTCAATCCTGCCTGCAGCATCTCCTGCAGCCTTTTTCTCAGCTTTTTCCTCAGCCTTGGCCTCTTTCTTCAAATCCTTTTCATCAGGATTCTGCCCATTTATGATGTCTTTGCTTTCGCTCATGTCTTTATTATTTAGTTGTACGCACGCGTTTGAATCAAATTGTCTGCCAAGACAAAATTACTGACATATTGTCATACTTTCTCCGAAAGCTCCAGCCAGCGCATCTCCTTCGTGTCAAGCTCTTCGGATATTTCCCTGTGTCTGCCGGATGCTTTCTGCAATTCTTCATAGGGGAGTGTCCCCCCGCTCATCTTCTCTTCGAGGGCGGCCTTTTCCTGCTCGAGCGACGCGATTTCCTTTTCGAGGGTCTCCAGCTCACGCTGCTCCTTGAAGGACAGTTTCTTCTTCGGGGAGGAAGGGCTCTGCTGGCGCACCGCGGAAGGCTTGGCGGCCCTTGCAGCGGATTTCCTTTCCGCCTCGAGGTCAATCATATACTGACGGTACTGGCTGTAGTCTCCGATGAAGTCCTTGACCTGCCCGTCTCCGCAGAATACAAGAAGATGGTCCACAAGGCGGTCCAGGAAATGCCTGTCGTGCGACACGATGACCAGCGTGCCGTGATACTCCATCAGGTATTCCTCCAGCACATTGAGGGTCACGATGTCAAGGTCGTTGGTCGGCTCGTCGAGAATCAGCAGGTTGGGCTTTTTCATCAGGATTGTCAGCAGGTACAGGCGTCTCCTCTCTCCTCCCGACAGCTTTGAAATCCTGCTGCTGAGCATATCGTGGGTAAACATGAACCTTGACAGGAGGTGGGTGTCATTGACTGTCTCGAGCACCGTCTGGTCCTCGTCGAACGACATGCCCTGCTGCCTGTAGAGGCCGACGACAAGCGACTCGCCGCGCTCGATGACTCCGCTCAGTGTCCCCGGGTCGTCCGGGTCCATATTGCCCGTCAGGAGATTGATGAAGGTGGTCTTTCCCGCACCGTTCCTTCCCACTATGCCCACACGCTCATACCGCTGGAAATTGTAGGTGAAGTGCGAAAGGTAGCATTTCCCGCCATAGTGGAAACTGACGTCCCTGCAGTTGATTATCTTGGTCCCGAGTCTCGATGCGCCAGCCATCTCCGAAAGGTCGAGCTGCCTTGTCCGATAGACCTGCTCGGCCCTGTCCTTCAGCTCATAGAAAGCATCCTTGCGGTATTTTGCCTTGCCGGTACGCGCGCACGGGGAAGCGCTCATCCACTCCAGCTCCCTCCGGAGGAGGTTCCTTACCCTGTCGGTCTCCGCATTGTAGTTGTCAATGCGCTCCTGACGTTTCTTGAGATAATTCTGGTAGTCACCGCGATAGACATACAAAGCGCCATGGTCAAGCTCCATCACGGTATTGCACACATGGTCAAGGAAATAACGGTCATGTGTAACCATCAGCAGCGTGCAGCGCGAGCGGGAGAGGTATCCCTCCAGAAACTCAATTGCATCTATGTCCAGATGGTTGGTAGGCTCGTCCATAATGTAGAAATCGGCCTCGCGCGAGAGCATGTCCGTAAGGGCAACCCTCTTGACCTCGCCTCCGGAAAGGGCGTCCATCCTCTTTTCGAAGTCAGTCAGGCCGAAGCTCGTAAGCAGCTGGCGCACTTTGAGCTCGTGGCTGAAAAGATGGTCCTGCGACAGCCCCTTTCTCCACTGTGCACACGACTCCATCACCTGGTCGAAAACCCCGTTCTCCGGCTTGAAATCATATTCCTGCTCGAGGAATGCGATGCTTATGTCCTTGAGAAAGGTGATTTTCCCGCCGGAGTCCGACTTGTCCTTGCCCGCCAGGATGCGCAACAGGGAAGTCTTTCCCGTACCGTTAGGCGCAATCAGGGCGATTTTGTCACCCTCATTTATATTGAACCCGATCTGCGAAAACAGCACCTTCGGGCCGTACGATTTCGAGATATTCTCAATCTGCAAAAAACTCGGCATATCTATCTCGAATTGAAAAGTTTGTCCACTTCCTTCACGGCGTCCGGCATCGCGAATACCGATACCCTGTCATATGCCTCGATCATGGTGTCGCCTACGGCGATGAATGACTCGCTGCCGCGCACGACTCCGCCTATGATGGCATTCTCCGGAAAAGCCATGTCCTTGAGCGGTTTGCGCGTGATCAGGCTGTCCGGCGCCACATTGTATTCGAGCACCTCGGCATTGGTGCCGCTCATATATTTGACGAAACGCACCTTGTTGGAAAGCGTCATCTTGTAGATCTTGCCGGCTGTGATGAGCTTCTTGTTGATGACGGCATCCACTCCCATCTCCTCCGCAAGCTTGATGTACTCGATATTCTCGACCTCCGCAATGGTCCTCGCTACACCGAACTTCTTGGCTACCACGCATGCAAGCACATTTGCCTCATCATTGCCCGTCACTGCCACGAAGGCATCGGCCTCCCTGATATTCTCCTCAAGCAGGAAATCGGGGTTGCGTCCGTCCCCGTGGATGCAGATCACGTTGTCGTCGGTCTTCTCGCTCAGCTCGAGGCAGAGCTCCCTGTCGGAATCTATCACCTTCACGTCATCCACGCTCCTGCTGATGCCCTTCGCGACCATTTCCCCGATCTGGCCCGCGCCGAGAATCATCACATTGTTGACCTCCACGCTGCTCTTGCCGAGATAGTTCATCAGCGGCTCGAGGCTTTCCCTCTTGATGATGATGAACACCACATCGTGATAGCGGAAGCGCGTGTCGTGTTTCGGAATCATGGTCGCCTCGTCCCTGGACACGGCCACAATCCTGAAATTGTGGTTCATCTGCGCAAATGTCGTGGCAAATTCCGCGACTGTCATGTCAATGATGGGGGAGTCCTCCTCGAGACGGAACACGCCCATCTGCAGCTTTCCCCTCGCGAAATCCATCGATTCGGTCGAAGACGAATGCTTCAGGAGGGAGACGATTTCCGCAGCGGCCACCTTTTCGGGATAGAACAGCAGGTCGATGCCCATCTCCGTGAACATATACTTGTTGTCATATGAGATATATTCCTCATTGTCAACGCGTGCGCACACCTTCTTGCACCCGATCCTCTTTGCGAGTATGGCGCTGACGATGTTGATGTCCTGGTTGCTTCCGGGATTGACGGCTATGAACATGTCGGCATGGTCCACTCCGGCCTCCCTGAGGGTGCGGATGGAAGACGGGTTGCCGCTGATAGCCACAATGTCGGCATAAGCTGTAAGTTTTGCAAGCCTGGCCTCGCTGTTGTCGATGACGGTGATGTCATTGTCGGCGGCGGACAGCATCTTCGCAAGGTGTGAACCGACCTCTCCGGCCCCTTCGATGATTATATTCATGATATTTTATACTTTGTTCTGGAATTCATGGACTTCCAGGATAAACTCTTTCTTTGCAAACATTGCCTTCGGGACCATCCAGCCCGGATATATGCCCCTGATGTGCGCCTTGCCGCCCTTTTCCCGGAGCCACTGCCCGACCTGGGCCTGCGTAGGGCGCTTCCTGAGGTGCCTGTATTCCTTGTGTGCGGCCAGCACGGCGTCGAAATACTTCTTCCTGAAACTGCAAAGATACACAATTGCCGATAAACCGTCCAGAATCATCCTCGTCCATATCCTCCTGCGTGCCATCTTCAATCCTTCGGAGGCAGCGGCGGAGACAGTCTCATTCTTGTGGACAACGCCCTGTGCACATACGTAGGCCAGATTGTTGTCGAGCATGAGCAGGTTGTTGCGGTAGTTGAGGCGCAGCTTGAAAGGGGAGTCCGGGGCAAGGGTGCCCCCACCGAGGTGCCAGACCGTGGAACCGGGGACAACACAGATCCTGTAGCCCTGCAGCTGCATCCTCCAGCACAGGTCAATCTCCTCCATATGGGCGAAAAACCTGTCGTCGAACCCGCCGAGCCTGTGGAACACCTCCGCCCTGACCATCAGGCAGGCACCGGTCGCCCAAAACACGTTCTTCGGAGCGCCGTCATACTGCCCGCAGTCCTTTTCGAGGGTTTTCATCACCCTGCCGCGGCAGAACGGGTAGCCGTAGCTGTCGATATATCCGCCGGCTGCACCCGCATATTCGAAGCTGTCACGGTCATACCACGAATGGAGCTTCGGTGCGCAGGCGGCACAATCCGGATTGCTGTCCATAAAATCCACAAGCGGGCCGAGAAAACCATCCGCTACTTCGATGTCGGTATTCATCAGCAGATAATACTCAAACCCCTCATCCCTTATCTGCCCGAGGGCCTTGTTGTAACCTCCTGTAAAACCGTAATTTGCGTCAAGGGCTATGCATCGTAGCCTTGGAAACAGATTGTGGACTACGGAAAGGGAAAAGTCTTCCGAGGCATTGTCGGCAACTATCACTTCCGCCTCTGCCCCTTCGCATCCTCCGTCTTTGGAGCAACCCGAGGCGGCAAGCACCCCGGGGATGAAACGCCTGAGATAATCCTTTGTGTTCCAGTTGAGTATGACTATTGCTGTTTTCATTTTACGCGCTGAAATCGACATTGGTGAATGCAAGGGAAGGGATGATTTTGCTCATGCAGGTCCTCGCGTCACAGCCGATGCCGGCAAGGTTGTTCCACAGTTCCATGAAATTGCCGGTGATGACCATTTCCCTCACCGGGTGGACAATCTTTCCTCCCCTGAAAGCAAAACCTTCCACTCCATACGAGAAATCGCCGGTGGCGGCATTGCTGTTGCCCCCGTTGAACCCGGTCACAAGTATGCCTTCGCCCAGTCCGGCCATCATTTCAGAGGTGTCCTTCCACGGGCCATGGCTGCCCACTACCGGCCTGATTGCATCTTCCAGGGTAGGCTCCAGCCCCATTTTCCCGGACATGTAGGTATTGACGAAATAAGTCTTTACAGTCCCGTTTTCTATTATCGGACGGACAGCTGCTGCTACTCCTTCGCTGTCAAAGAGCCTGGCCCCGTTTGCGCCCTGCTCGAGCGGCATGTCTGTGATTGAAAGGCCATCGGAGAATACTTTTTTGCCGAGAGTGTCTTTCAGGAAGGAGTTGCCCTGCTGCAGGGAAAAGGCATTCAGCGCGGAAATCAGCGGATTGACAAGCTTGGAGGCCACTTCGTTCTCCACAATCATATTGGTCCTGCAGCTGCCGAAGGCCTTCGGTCCGATCTGCGCCACGGCCCTTTCCAGGGCCTTCCGGCTGCATCCCAGTGTGTCCAGTCGGGACAGGAACGACTGCGAATCCCACCAGAATCCGCTCAGGCGGTTGCCTTCGGAGTCTGCTATGGTGGTCTCACAGCCGATTTCGAAGGAGCTTTCAGTGTGCCTGCATTCGAGTCCCTCCGAGTCCATTATCATCATGTCATATATGGAATCGGAGTATTCCAGCTCCTCCGAGATGACCTTCCATCCGTCAGCCGACCTTCCAGGAGCTCCGCAGGCATCCGCGGCAATCTCCCTCCGGCGCTGCGGAGTCATATTTCCGTATCCGCTGTCATAGAGTCCGAGCTCGAGGCCTGTCGTGGCGCAGCCGATCTTCCTCTGCGGGGGTGCAAGCTTCCTGAAACGGTCTTCCCCGAGCAGCCTAACTATGGATATGGATCTGGCAATGAAGTCTTTGAGGTGCTCCTTGTCAAGACGGTTCACGGAAAAGGTGCCGTATCTGTTGTCGGCATAGATGTTCAGCGTGAGGGACCTGTCACCGCTGTGGCTCACCTTGTCCACCTCGCCGTCCCTCATCTGCACGAGGTCCATCATGCTTTTGTTGAGGGTGGCGCGCACCTGCGACGCACCCATGCCAAGCGCTGTTTCAATGCTCCATTTCATGATCCCGGCTTCCTCCGGGGTAATGCTCCACGGTATCATCAGTTCTCTCCTCCGACTATCAGGTTTTCCACTCTTACTGTAGGGATTCCGCAGGATACGGGCACATTCTGCTCTTTTCCGCAGGTCCATGCCCCGTCGTCAATCCTTGCATCATTGCCCACTGCCACTATGTCGGCGAGCGCCTTAGGGCCGTTGCCGATTATGTTAAGGTCGCAGACCGGACGGCCGAGACGCCCGTTTTCAATCATATATCCGCTCTTTACATAGAACGTGAAATCGCCCTCCCCGATCTTGACCTGGCCGTTGGCGAATTCATCCACATAGATGCCCTTCTTCACCGAAGATATGATTTCCTCCGGCGTGGAATTGCCTCCTTCCATGTATGTCGCCCTCATGCGCGGCACTGGGTTGTAGCGGAAAGACTCCCTGCGCCCGTTTCCGGTAGGGCGCACTCCGTACCATGATGCTGAAATCCTGTCGTGGAGGTATGATGCAAGCACACCGTCCTCCACCATGTATGTCTTCTGGCCCGGGACCCCCTCGTCATCGAAGTTAAGCGCCCCGCGGTTGCCGCGGATTGTCCCGTCGTCAACTATGTTGATGCCTCCGGCGCAAATGCGGCTTCCCATCCTGTCGGAAAACACCGACTGGCCCTTGCGGTTGAAATCCGCTTCGAATGCGTGTCCCATCGCCTCATGGAGCAGTATGCCGCTTGCGCCCGCGCCCATGACCACGCTCATCGCCCCGCCCTTTTCAGGCCTTTTTGCCTCAAAGCGGTCATCGATGTTGCGAAGGGCCTCTCCTGCCATCTCTTCTGCCAGTGCATCTGTAAGCATCTCAGCTCCAATCCGGTAGCTGCGGCTGACGTGGTTGTTGCGCACCTTGTCCCCGCTACCCATCACCAGCGACACCGCCACTGTGCCCATCGGACGCGTGTCGTATTTGAGCTCCCCGCGGGAATTGAACATCATAATGTCGCTCATCTGGCAGGAAATCATCCCGATGACCTTCACTACGCGGCTGTCCCTTGCCCTTATCATCTTGTCGAGCCTGCCAAGGAATGCTGCTCCTTCTGCAGTATCCCATTCACGCCAGTCCCTCTCCACGGGATAGCGGTCCGCTGAAGGGTTGGGGCTGCCCTTGAATGCCACGGTGGGCTTGTCCGACGGTATGAAAATGCCCGGGGAAATGGCCGCCGCTGCCTGTGCCGCAG
Organism: uncultured Bacteroidales bacterium; assembly: GCA_945868745.1. GTDB lineage: Bacteria > Bacteroidota > Bacteroidia > Bacteroidales > UBA932 > Cryptobacteroides. The sequence goes on along the minus strand of CAMBMK010000006.1, from coordinate 38,681 downwards.
AAAGCATGGCCTTCATGTCGGTGCTTTCGGTGTAGGCATATCCTGTCTTTTCGCCTACAAGGGTGCGGATGCCCACTCCGTAGTCTATATGGTAGCCTCCCGAGGAGACAACCCCGTCCCGCAGGTACAGGTCCCTGAAGGCAGTATTCTCAAAGTACAGGTCGGCATAGTCCCCGCCCCCCGAAAGAGCCTCTCCTACAAGCCTTTCCATCTGGGGCACATCTATAGAGAACAAGTCCGTATAATAATTCTTCTGTCCTATCATAAATGCTTTTCTTCTTTTGCGGCCTCTGCCGCCTTGCGGGCGAAACTCTCTATCGCCTCGTATTTGATGTTGTCCTTGACAACCATGTTTTCGCGCCATCCCTGTGCGACCACCTTGAACGGGATCTTGGTATTGTCGGCCAGGATCCACCTGTCGGCCAGCATCCTGTAGTCCTCGAAAAAGTATCTCAGGCCTTTGACGTAGCGTCTCCTGATGACCTCCTCCGGGACATCGTGACCTCCGGCCTTCACCCTTGCCTTCACCCTTTCCACGGCAAGGTCCGGCGAGTCGAGCCAGAAATAGAGCACCGTCACGAAATAGCCCTTTTCCTGGGCCGAGGCAATGATTTTCTGCAGCGAGCGCGTAGCGAGCGTAGTTTCCACTGCAAAGTCCTCAAGACGGTCAAGACAATAATAAATCTTTTTCAGCATATAGCGGCTGGCCATAATCGACGCTTCCGCCGGGCTGAAGGGTGAAAAAGCCTTTGCAAACTCATCCGAGTTCACAAACTGGCTGCACTGGAGCAACTCCGGGAGGACAGCATATGAGGCTGTAGTCTTCCCGGCACCGTTGCATCCGGATATTATGTAGAGTTTCGGCTTTCTGCCGCCCTTTTTGGATGATTCACTCCGTAACCAAAAAGGGAGAAGTCTCCTTTGCACGGGTCAAGAGGGAATATTTCTTTGAAAAAGTCGGTAATCTCCAATACTGTCGTGAGGTCCTTCTGGCTCCGGGAGGTGATGCCTAGCTCGGATGCCATATTGTGGACGTGCACGTCAAGCGGAATGAGCAGGCCGGCGGGATCGGTATTCTTCCAAACCCCGAGGTCCACTTTTCCGTCATCGCGGACCATCCACCGGCGCATCATGTTGATTTTCTTGTCAGGGGCCTTCGGGTCGGGCTTCTGTCCGAAAACGACTGTCCTGATGTCCTTTGCCCCAAGGCTTTCCAGGCTGTCATTTTCCAGGTAGAATGCCTTGAGACGGCTGCATATCTGTGCCACGTCACACCATTTCACAGTCCTGTGGATGCTTTCATCCGCATCCTTCCACTGCCCCCTCATCACATAGTCGTAGGGCTTCCAGTCCATCTCGTCCATCAGCCTCTTCCCGTCCCTTACAATCATCGCCCTGCGCCCCCACGCGAAATGCGCCGCAAATACCGCTGCAACCTCCACATCCCCCAGGCAGGCATTGCCGCTGCGCATCTTTTCCGCAAAATGCTCCGGGAAGATGATCGGGTCCTCCCGGAAGTATTTTGCATCATTATATGTTTCAGCCCAGCTTTTCAGCCGGGCTTTCAAATCATCAGGCATCGATACCTTATTTGGTAGCTTCCTCAAGCTTCCTGAGCATCGAGAACATCACAACTCCGGCGATGATGCAGAGTGTCATGAGGATTGCCCAGTTGGCCCAGAGCGGAACATGTCTCCAGAGAAGTCCCGGAACTGAAGAAAGGTAGTTGCCCACTGCAGTGGCGGCAAACCACAAACCCATCATGAGGCCCTTGTACTTAGGAGGAGCCACCTTCGATACGAAGGAGATACCCATCGGCGAGAGGAGAAGCTCCGCAAAGGTAAGCACGAGGTAGGTGCCCATAAGATAGGTAGGCATTACAGGGTCAGGGGAAACTCCGCCGTTGAGCTGGGCAGGAGACGGCTGTCCGAGGGATGCCATCACCATCACGAAATAACCTACTGCTGCCACAAGCATGCCCAGTCCGATCTTCATAGGTGCAGAAGGCTCGCGTCCGTCAGGATGATTTGCATCCTTCTTGTTGGCAAGGGCACTGAAAATGGCCATGGACACAGGTGTGAGGGCTACTACATAGAACGGGTTGAACTGCTGGAAGAGCTGCGGGAACACTGCGAGAGGGTTAGGCTGTCCGCTGTGGATGAGTGCAACCACACCCCAGATGGCAAGCGTTGCGACGCCGCAGGTGATCTTGCCGGATGTCTTCTCTGACTGGAATACTCCGAAGATGGTATATACTGAAACCGCAATGAGGGCGAGAATCCAGATGTTGAATCCCATCCTTACCCATCCTGTAGTCTCAGACTGAGTGTAATCCCTTGCAAACCAGGTGAGTGAAGAACCGTTCTGGTGGAATGCCATCCAGAAGAAGATAACGACTGCAAATACCATGCAGAGGGCGACGATGCGCTTTTTGGTCTGCTCCGGCGAGAGCTCCTGGACGTGAACGGTGGTGTTGGCGCTGTTTGCAGCCTGCTTGGTGTTGACGTCGGCGTGCTTGAACCATGAGCGGCATCCGAGATAGACTGCAATGGAGAAGATAAGGGATATGCAGGCAACTGCAAAGCCCATATTGTAGGAGCTTGCGAGATTGTCGATGTAGTACTGGCTGAATGCTCCGAGGTCCATAGATGCGATGGATTCTCCAGGCATCTGGCCCATCAGGCCGGTGAGAGTCTCAGTCTCGGTGCCGGTGATGGTGCCGCCGATGAACTTGTGTGCAAGTGAAGGGATGTCAGCCTTGTAGATGAGGCCTGCCTTGCCGAGGAACATGTTGGTGATTGCGGTTGCTGCCGAAGGGGCGAACATCGCACCGATGTTGATGGCCATGTAGAAGAGGCTGAAAGCGGAATCCCTCTTTGCGGAATACTTCGGGTCGTCATAGAGATTGCCCACGAGTACCTGCAGGTTGCCTTTGAAGAGACCTGTGCCGAGGGCGATGAGGAGAAGGGCTCCGAGCATCATCACAAGACCCACGGTGTTGGCACCGGTAGGGATTGCGAGAAGCACGTATCCCAGGAACATCACGGATACGCCGGCGGTGATGCACTTGCCGTAACCGATCCTGTCAGCAATCATACCGCCGAATACCGGCATGAAATAGACTGCAGCAAGGAAAATTGCATAAATCTGGCTTGCCACAGCCTCGCTGAAGCCGAACTTGGCCTGCAGGAACAGCATGAAGATGGCAAGCATAGTGTAGTAACCGAAGCGCTCTCCGGTGTTGGCTAATGCCAGGGCAAATAGGCCCTTAGGTTGTCCTTTGAACATAGAGTATAGAGTTTTGTTTTGTTGTCTGCTTATCGGTACATCCCTACAAAGATAATGAATAGAGAGTGTAAAACCAAAAAAAACGTTTTGCAACTTGAAAAACTCCGGTGGCTGCATATTGCGCAAAAAGAGTTATATTTGTAATCGGATCTTTCTGGAAAGGGAAAATGGACGGAAAAAAGAGTTTGGGATACAGGATTTTCAGGACGTTGCTGCTGCCCCTGCAGCGGCTTCCGCTTGGCTTCCATTATTTCTGGGGCCGTGTGTTTGCATGGGTTGCAAAGAATATTCTCCATTACCGTTCCGATGTCGTGCTTGTCAATCTTTCGAGAAGTTTTCCCGAGTTGAAGTACGGCGACATAAAAAAACTGTATGACGGCTTCTATACCCATCTCGGGGAAGTGTTTGCCGAGACCTGCTGGTTTGGAGGATGCTCCGGGAGGCCCGGAAGGCTGCGCAGGCAGGGACTGTGTACGGCCCGGGGCGAGGAGGAACTCATCGGGGCGTTCAAAAACCGCCCTTCCGTGATGATACTGAGCTCCCATTACGGCAACTGGGAGATAACGGGAGGCATCTACGACTATTTCAGCGGGACTGCGGTCTGCCCGGAAGGAATGGACCCGGACCATACCAATGTGGTTTACAAGCGGCTCACAAGCAGGTTCTGGAACGAGTTCCTTACCAACAACCGCACCGCCCCCCTTGTTGACTACCGCGGCTCGGTTGAGTCGAAGGAGGTCCTCAGGTTTGCCCTCGAGCACAAGAACGAGAAGAGGATCTACATTTTCCCGACCGACCAGTTCCCTTACCGCGGGGCCACCAGGACTGCAATCCCCGGATTCATGAGCCAGCCCACAATGGTGATGACCGGTGGCGCGACTCTTGCACACAAGTTCGGGATGGCCGTTTTCTATATGGCCATAGACAAAGTTGAAAAAGGCAGATACCATATGGTATTCAGGAAGATATGTGACGATGCCTCGCAGATGGACACTACCCGCATAATGACAGAATATTATGCGCTTCTGGAGGAATCCGTCAGAAGCCATCCCGAAAATTACCTGTGGAGCCACAAAAGATGGAAATAAAGATGAAAAAAGTATTGTTTTTTACTGTTGTGCTTTTCGCCTCTGCCGTATTCGCGCAGGCGCAGGGCACCTATGCTCTTCCCCAGACTGTCATAAGCCTTGAAGTCGAGGCTGTAAAGGAGACATTCCACGCGGGCCCGTATGCCCGTTATGCCAGGAAATATCTCGGAATCGATGCGCGTCCTTCTGACGAATCCAGGTGCCACGTAAGCGCGGTGAGGATGGTTTCCTATGCCGAGGCCGACCAGAGCAGGCGTTTCCAGCTCGGGGCGAAGGCGGGTTCGGACCAGATCGGTGCCCTTACCCTGCAGGGGCTGATTTCGCTCGGGGGTGCAAAAAGTGCAGATGCCCAGTGGAGGTTTTCGCTTGACTCCAAAGACGACTTTGCGGGCAGGGGAGTGTCCTCGAACCTTACGGAGGAGTCCGCCACACTTTATACAAGGGTGTCTGACCGCAGTGTCGCCGTCCAGCAGCAGATGGTGGTGGAGAAATCGCTTGAGACACGTGCGATGGAGGCAGCCGGCACCATTTTCAAGCTCCGCGAGAAAAAGATGGAAATCGTGACCGGAGATACGGATGCCACTTTCAGCGGGGAGGCTCTCGGTGCCGCACTTGCGGAAATCGACCGTCTTGAAAAGGAATATATGTCCATGTTCATAGGCTACAGCGACTATGCTCCGCAGAAGATGTCCTACGAGGTCATCCCGTCGCGGGACACCAAGGGGCAGCGTTATGTGGCATTCAGGGTGTCCGACACCGAAGGCCTGCTTACTCCGGACAATGTCTCGGGCAGGCCCTATCTTCTCGAGCTTGTCCCGCAGGAGATGGACGCTTCGCAGGAAGGAGCCAAGGTGGCGAAGGAGCCGGTCTATTACAGGATTCCGGCGGTATGCACGGTACGCCTTACCGACGGGGTCAATGTCCTGATGCAGAGCAGGATGCCTGTGTATCAGCTTGGAATCGATACTACAATGTAATCACTAAATACAATACACTATGACTATCAAAGATTTAGATCCGAAAATTGTCTGGAACAACTTTTATCAGCTTACCCGGATTCCACGTCCATCCAAACACGAGGAGAAGGTGGTGGAGTTTCTCTACAACTGGGGAAAGGAGCGCGGAATAGAGACCATCAAAGACAAGGTGGGCAATATCATTATGCGCATTCCTGCCACTCCGGGATATGAAAACCGCCGCGGGGTCATACTTCAGGGCCATATGGACATGGTGCCACAGAAGACTGCCGACACCGACCACGACTTCCTCAAGGACCCTATCAGGACAAAGATCATCGACGGATGGGTAGGGGCTGAAGGCACTACCCTCGGCGCCGACAACGGTATCGGTGTCGCCCTCTCGATGTCTGTCCTCGAGGACAAGACCCTCAGGCACGGACCGGTGGAGGTGCTTGTGACCGTTGACGAGGAGACCGGCATGACCGGAGCCGAGAATCTCGAGCCCGGCATCTTCAATGGGGACATCTTCCTCAACCTCGACTCCGAGGAGGAAGGCGAACTCTGCATCGGATGCGCCGGAGGTCTTGACGGCACTGCCGATTTCAAGATCGGCAAGGTGGAGGTCCCTCAGGGAAGCGTTGCATATCAGATTGTGATAAAGGGTCTTCACGGAGGTCATTCCGGAATGGATATCGCCCTCTACAGGGGCAATGCCAACAAGATCCTCGCACGCGTTCTCGACCCTCTTACTGAAAAGCTCGGGGCAAAGGTTGTTGACCTCAGGGGAGGCAGCCTGCGCAATGCCATTCCGTTCGAGTCAGAGGCCCTCGTGGTTCTTCCTCAGGAGAAAGCAGCTGAGGCAGAGGCCATTGTGGAGAAGATTTTTGCGGACGTGAAGTTTGAATACCAATATACCGACCCTGACTTCGAGCATCATTTCGACAAGGTTGAATGCACTGCAAAGGAGTGCCTCGACCCGGTAGTGATGCACAATGTCATCAAGGCTATCCTCGGATGCCCTAACGGAGTGTACCGCATGAGCGACTCCTTCGAGGGACTTCCGGAGACCTCGACCAACCTTGCAATCATCCGCTGCGAAGAGGGACATATCTATGTGAAATCCCTGATGCGCAGCTCGATTGATGCAGCAAAGGCCTTCCTCGCAGACCAGATGAGGGCTGTGTTTGAGCTTGCCGGAGCAGAGTTTACCACTGCCGGCGGATACAACGGCTGGACCCCGAAGCCTGAAACCCCTGTATATGAGGTCGTACGCCAGGTATGGAAAGACCTTACCGGCAAGGAGATGAAGGTCGGAGCTACCCACGGAGGACTCGAGTGCGCACTCCTCGGAGCGAAGTATCCCAACTGGGAGATGGTGTCCGTCGGACCTACCATCGTGCATCCTCACTCACCGGACGAGCGCGTGAAGATCGACACCGTGGCTACTGCCTGGGAGTTCCTCAAGAAGCTCCTCGAGGCTGTCCCTGAGAAATAATTGAAGGATTTTCAGCCGGATGGTTGGCTGAACCGGAAATAATTTGTATATTTGCAGTCCCCTTGAAGCGGCATACGGCTTCCGGGGACTGTAAATTATTTATTAACAAACAATTACCGTAAAATGTTAAAACAGTACGAAACCGTTTTCATTGCAACTCCCGTTTTGTCTGAAGCCCAGATGAAGGAAGCGGTTGCCAAGTACGTTGACTACATCAAAGCCAAGGGCGGCGAGGTAGTTTACGAAGAGGATTGGGGTCTCAAGCAGCTTGCATACCCTATCCAGCACAAGACTTCAGGTTTCTATTACCTGATCCAGTTCAAGGCCACTCCGGATTTCGTGGCACGCCTCGAAACCCAGTATCACCGTGACGAGCGTATTCTCCGTTTCCTCACCGTTGCTCTCGACAAGCACGCTGTTGCATACGCAGAGAAGCGCAGGGCCGGCAAGGCAGCAAAGAACGAAGTTAAACCTGAAGCTGTAAAGGAGGACTAATCAATGGCACAGACAAGCAATGCACAGAACGGTACCATCCGTTATCTGAATCCTCAGACAGTTGAGGTTCGCAAGAAGAAATACTGCCGTTTCAAGAAGGCAGGCATCAAGTATGTTGACTACAAGGATCCTGAGTTCCTCAAGAAGTTCCTCAACGAGCAGGGCAAGATTCTCCCTCGCCGTATCACCGGTACTTCCCTCAAGTTCCAGCGCAAGGTCGCTCAGGCAGTCAAGAGGGCACGCTCCCTTGCTCTGCTTCCATATGTAACCGACCTTCTCAAGTAGTTTTGTGTAACCCGTATAAAGAAGAAGACATTTATGGAAATTATTCTCAAAAAGGATGTGGCCAATCTCGGCCACGCAGACGATGTCGTAAACGTTAAGCCAGGTTACGCTCTCAACTATCTTATCCCTCAGGGCTTTGCAATCACCGCTACTCCTTCTGCAGTAAAGCAGCTCCAGGAGACCATCCGCCAGCGCGCCCACAAGGAGGCTGCACGTGTTGCCGCCGCCCAGGAGCTCGCAGCAAAGGTTTCTTCAGTTCTCGTGAAGGTTTCCGCAAAGGTAAGCGAGACCGGAAAGATCTACGGTTCAGTCACCACTGCACAGCTTTCAGAGGCTCTTGTTGCTGCCGGCATCGAGGTTGACAAGAAGGACATCACCATTCTTGCCGAAGAGGTCAAGGAGCTTGGCATCTACGAGGCAGAGGTAAAGTGCTACAAGGATGTAAAGGGCACTTTCAAGTTCGAAGTCGTTGCTGAGTAATCAGTAAGGAATATAAAAAAAAGAGAGGACCGCGGGTCCTCTTTTTTTTATGCTTTGTTGTCCTCGTCCTTGACATCGTCACCCTTGGCGCCGAAGTATTTGAAACGGCGTATCTTCTGGGTGGCAGTCTTTTCGAAAGGCTCCTTGACCGCTTCCACGTCATTGATCTTGGACTGTTTGCTGACGTGCTTGTTGACATAGTCCATCACGGCCTTCTTCCTTGCATTGAGCGCCTCGAAGAACTTGTCCTCTCCCTGCTGGTTCCAGTTGATGATCGAATCGTCAAACTTGATAAGGGCGATGAGCTTGCCGTCACGCTCCATCACAAGACTCTCGTTCACTCCTTCCACACCGTTGATGACCTGCTCGATTTCCTCAGGATAGATATTCTCGCCGGATGCTCCCACAATCATATTGCCGAGACGTCCCTTGATATAATATCTTCCTTTTTCGTCCATACATGCAAGGTCGTGCGTGCGCATCCATCCGTCATCGTCTATTACCTCCCTTGTCCTTTCAGGGTCCTTGTAGTAGCCGAGCATCACATTGTCGCCCTTTACCACGATTTCCCCTTCACCGGTCGCCGGATTGACGTTGCGCAGCTTGACCTCCACATTGTAGGCCGGTACGCCGATTGAGCCCACGGCAGTTTTTCCCACGCAGGCGTTGCAGATGAGCGGGGCTGTTTCGGTAAGTCCGTAGCCTATGGCGTACGGGAAATGTGCCTTCTTGAGGAAATCCTCCACGACAGGGTCAAGCTTGGAGCCTCCGATTCCGAAGAATCTGAGCTTTCCTCCCAATGTCTGGTAAAGCCTGCTTCCCACAAGGCGGTACAGCAGTCGCGGCATATGCTTCTTCATCCAGGTCAGCACACGGCTCTTCTGTACGGTAGGCACGATGCTGGAGCGGTACACCTTCTCGATGATGAGCGGAACCGAGCACATAATGGTCGGCTTTACCTTTTTCATCGCCCCGATGAGAATCGACGGAGTAGGCGGTTTCTGGATATAATAGACGCAGCCTCCCACATACAGCGGATAGAGCATGCTGAATGCCATCTCGTAGGTGTGTGACATCGGAAGCACGGAAAGCCAGCGGTCACGATGGGTACATTTCTGGGCGTGGGAGGCCGCCACAATATTCTGGCATAAATTCCTGTGGCTGAGCATGACGCCCTTTGCCTTGCCGGAAGTACCTGATGTGTAGATGATTGCGGCAAGGTTGTCCGGCTCCGGCTCCTTTACCCAACCCTCGCAGGTGAAGGCCCTGTTGTCCGCCTTCAGGGGCTTGAGGGTCTCAATATCAAACACAAGGGTGAGCGAGTCGAAGCACTCCTTGCTGACATTGCCCAGAAACCTTTTGGATACGAAAAGCACCTTTGTCCCCGAATGCCTGAGGATGTTGGTGACCTCGCTTTCGGAGGAGTCAGGCAGAATCGGTACTGCAACCCTGCCGAACGGTACTGCAGAGAAGAATGCCACAGTCCAGTTCGGCATATTCTGGGACAGGATTGCCACTCTGTCTCCGGCGCTTATTCCGTATCTTGAAAGCAGGTGGGACAGCTCCAGGCATTTGTGCCTGAAGTCTGAGTAGGTATAGCTCTGCTCGTCAGAATAAACATACCTTGACAGCGGCCTTTTCGGATATGCCATCGTGCAGTATTCGAAAAGTCTCGAAAGGGTAGTGGTAAAGTTTTCCCTTCTGTTGAGTATTCTCATATCTGATTTATTCAGTTACAAAATCTTCAGGGTATTTTCCCTTCAGGTTCATCGTTCCGTAGATCTTCTGGATGCGGTCGGTGTCAGCCCTGGCATCATCCGTAAGCCCGATTTTGTTGCCTATGCCGATATGCTTTGTGCCCCAGTCGAAATATGCCATATACACTGGGCAGCCGACCTCCTTTGCGATGAGGTGGTAGCCGGTCTTCCATTTGCGTGTGGCCTTCCTTGTGCCCTCTGGGGCTATTGCAAGGTGAAAACTGTCGGCGGCATTCATCTGCTCAATGAGGCTTTTCACCATTGCGGAGGCGCTGGAACGGTCAACCGGGATTGCGCCGAGTTTCCTCAGGAGCCCTCCTATCGGCCAGAAAAAGAATTCCTTCTTGATCATCACCTTTGCGTCAGGGCCGTCGAACTGCCTGTAGAACAGGTATGATACGACGAAATCCCAGGCTGAAGTGTGAGGGACACCCAGGAGTATCACTTTCTTCTCCGGTGCCGGAGCGGGGCTGTCAATGGTCCAGCCCATAACCTTTGTAAGCAGAAATCTGCAGAATCTGGCCCACATAAATATCCGGTTTTAAATGTCAACGTCTTCAAGCTCCGCTTCGCTGCGGAGATTTTTCCTGATGAAGTTCTGCCTGTCGGGAGTGTTGTCGCCCATATAGAACTCCATGATGTCTGCAATGGATTCCTCGTCGGAAAGCTTCACGGGGTCAAGCCTCATATTCTCCCCGATGAAGTCCACGAACTCGTCGGCCGAAATCTCTCCAAGACCTTTGAATCGGGTGATTTCCACGTTGTTTTTCAGGTCCTTGACTGCTTCGAGCTTCTCTTCCCTCGAGTAGCAGTATTTTACCGTTTTCCTGTTCCTTACCCTGAACAGCGGGGTCTGGAGAATGAATACATGTCCCCTGCGGATGAGGTCGGGATAGTATTTCATCAGGAATGTCAGCACAAGCATCCTGATGTGCATTCCGTCGTCATCGGCATCGGTCGCGATGATAATGTTGTTGTACCTGAGGTTGTCAAGGTCCTCCTCCACTCCCAGTGCGCTGATGAGAAGGCTGAGCTCCTCGTTCTCGGCAACCTTGCGGCGGCTTTCCTTGTAGCAGTTGATCGGCTTTCCCCTGAGGCTGAAAACGGCCTGGTACTCAGCGTTGCGTGCCTTTGTGATGGTACCGCTCGCGGAGTCTCCCTCGGTGATGAAGATGCTGGACTGCTCCTTGAAATCCTCCTTGTCCTTTGCCACCTTGTCGCTGAAATGGTAGCGGCAGTCGCGGAGCTTGCGGTTGTAGACGTTTGCCCGCTTGTTGCGCTCGCGTGTCTTTTTCTGGATGCCGGAGATTTCCTCGCGCTCGGACTGCGAAGCCTTTATTTTCTCCTCGATTACCGGGACTATGTCCGCATGCTTGTGGAGATAGTCATTCAGGTGCTTGGAAATGAAGTCATTGATGAATGACCTGATGGTAGGCCCGCGGTCGATGGCGTTGGACCCGTCCTCGTTCTTGACAATCTTCCCGTCCTCATCCTTGAGGAATTTTTCCCACATGTAGGTGCTGCCGAGCTTGGTCTTTGTCTGGCCCTCGAAGTTCGGCTCCTGGATCTGGATGCTGACTGCCCCCACTATGCCCTGCCTGCAGTCTTCCGGCTTGTAGTCCTTCTTGTAGAAGTCCTTGAGTGTCTTTGCCACTGCCTCGCGGAATGCGGCGAGGTGAGTCCCGCCGTCCCTGGTATTCTGTCCGTTCACGAAGGACGAGATGTTTTCGCCGTAGGAATTGCCATGGGTGATGACCACCTCTATGTCGGTGTCTTCCAGATGGATAGGGGCATAAAGAGACTGCTCTGACAGATTCTCGTTGACAAGGTCGAGAAGGCCGTTCTCCGATTTGTACTGGACGCCGTTGAGCACGAACACAAGGCCTTTCTTGAGGTAGGAATAGTTCTTGACCATGGTCTCGACATATTCCATATTGAAGGAGAACTTGCCGAACATCTCGAAGTCGGGGGTGAAGCGCGTGAGCGTTCCGTTCTTTTCCCCGGTGCCTTCCTTCATGCCGCTGTCGGTCAGGATGCCCCTTTCGTATCTGGCAAACGAACTCTTGCCGTCACGGAAGGACTCTACATAAAACTCTGAGGAAAGGGCATTTACCGCCTTTGTACCTACACCGTTGAGTCCTACTGATTTCTTGAATGCGGCATCGTCGAACTTGCCGCCCGTATTGAGCTGGCTCGTGGCCCTGACAACTGCACCAAGCGGGATGCCTCGTCCGAAGTCCCTGATGGTTACGGTGTTGTCTTCAATCGTGATCTGGACCTGCCTGCCGAATCCGGCGGAGAATTCGTCAATGGAGTTGTCAATGATTTCTTTCAGAAGTACATATATGCCGTCGCCCTGATTGTCTCCGTTGCCGAGACGGCCGATATACATTCCCGGACGCTTGCGGATGTGCTCGATTCCCTCAAGAGTCCTGATGTTTTCCTCAGTGTAATTGCTAAGTTGCTGTTCTGCCATAAACTGTTGCCTAATCCTACAAACCTCTCCCAACCGCACATTTCCCCATAAACATACAAATTTAAGGAAAAAAAGTCGGTTTTCCTACTGGATGGGGCTGCGGTCATTTCACTGCTCCGCCTGCAAACAGGTTGATGAGCGGGCGCAGGGGGGTGTTGGTGGTGAGGGTGATTATGGCCACATTTTCGCCTTTCGGCATCTTCGAGGTGTCAAGGGTGACAGTTATCTCTCCTGTTTTTCCGGCAGGTATGTCGTGGAGCGGCCCGAAGGCGGCATCCTCCCAGTCGCAATCTGCCTTGTGGATTGTCAGGGTGCTTTTCCCTGTATTCTTGAAGGGAAATCTGGCAACAACCTTTGTCCCAGATTTCACGACATCATAGTTGAAGGTGGTGAAATCAAATGAGGGGAGGGCGGCTTCCTGTCTCTGTTTCGGTGTCCAGCCGGAGAAATCCTCCTTTGTGAAGGCCTTGAAAGAGAGCGTGCCGAGCCTTTTGCCTCCCGCAACGGGCACGGCGGTGTAGGTGTTCATGCCCCACTTGTCGCGTGAGGCCGATATCGTGTAGGTCACCTTTGCCGTTTCCCCGGGGGCAATGCTCGAGGGCTCGGCGCTGATTTCCAGGCCGGGGGTCACGTCTGTGAAACTGAGCGACATCGTACTGTTCCCGATGTTTGCAACAGTCAGTGCGTCAGACCTCTGGCTTCCCTGTGAAAGGTTGCCCGCCTTGATGGAGGTCTCTTTCAGCGCGAGGCTGCCGAGATGGACCGGATAGGTCTGGTCCAGGGGAAGCTTCTTTGCATATGCCGTCCCGCGAAGGCGCAGCACCACCGGCTTCTTCACTCCGGAAAAGTATGCCGTGAGCGTCTTGTCGAAGGGGTAGGGGCCCTCGTCGTTGGTGTAGGTCGCGCTGATTGTGCCGCTTGCGCCCGGGGCTATGGGCTCCCTTGTCCATTTGACTCCGGTACATCCGCAGGAGGACACCACATTGTAGATTGCCATGGGCTCGGAGGAGATGTTCTTTACCGTGAATGTGCAGGTCAGGGCGCCCGATCCGGAAAGGACATCCCCGAAATCGTGCACTGTCTTGTCAAGCTCTATCGTGTTGTCTATCTGTGTCTTGCCTGAAACTGTCCTTGTCTGTGCAGAGGCAGTGCCCTGTAGAAAGGAAAGGACAAGGGCTGCGGCGGCAATTGTCAATGCATTGATTCTGTGTAACATAATGTCGGATTGATATTATATGTGACTGTTCATTTTGCGGCAGTCGGTATTCTCTGCAAATTTCCGTCCAAAAAAGGAAAGAAACAAGATTCTATTTGTTTTTTGGGTTTATTCGTGTAAATTTGTGAAAACAATTTTAATTCCGAAAAAAATGGCTTACAAAATTTCAGCAGACAAGTGCGTAGCTTGCGGTTCCTGTATCGGTGAGTGCCCTGTTGGCGCCATCTCCGAGGGTGATGTTTATACCATCAATCCTGATCTCTGTGTAGAGTGCGGTACCTGCGCAGGCGTATGCCCTCAGGAGGCGATCTCTCTCGAATAGGGATTTTATCCTGGGATTCCCGGACGGGGACATCCCGTCGGGACAGCAGCAAATCGGCAGCCGGACAGGTTGCCGTTTTTTTTGTGCCTCCAGGACCTTCCGGGCTGCAAACCTTGAATATCCACGCTCCGGAAGGCCCGGCGCCGTATCCAATTTCCGAATAAAAGTTTATATTTGTAAATTGATACAACAAAAGCCCTTATGAAACGGATATTACCTTTCGCGCTTGCCGCAATCCTGCTTTTCCCGGTCCATTCCTGCACAAACCGCAGTGAGCGGTGGGACAGCATGCTTGCATCCCTGCCGGAGCCTGTGGCTGAAGAAATCGCCGCTTCCCGCCCGTCCGATATCACTCCGCAGGAGGAAGAATACCTCACATTTCTCTATGAATCGATGCCCCTTCCGGATATGGCATACCCTTTTTCCTATTGGCTTGCCAATGTCCGCAAGACGCTCCAGGTGCGCAAGAATGCTTCCTGGGATGTCCCGGAGCGGGAATTCCGCCACTTCGTGCTGCCTGTCAGGGCCAACAATGAGGCTCTGGATGATTTCCGCCTCCTGTATGCGGACGAGCTTTGTGCCCGCGTAAAGGGTATGGACGCGCGCGAGGCCGCCCTGGAAATCAACCACTGGTGCCATGAGATGGCGACATATACCCCTACGGATGCCCGTACGCTGCCTCCTACGGGTACAATCTCGGCAGGACTCGGCCGGTGCGGGGAAGAGTCCGTGCTCGCCGTGGCAGCCCTCAGGGCCGCCGGAATCCCTGCAAGGCAGGTCTATACTCCGAGATGGGCCCACACCGATGACAACCATGCCTGGGTGGAGGTCTATGTCGATGGCGGATGGCATTTTATGGGAGCCTGCGAGCCGGAGCCGGTGCTTGACCTCGCCTGGTTCAATGCCCCTGTCTCAAGGGCGATGCTGCTCCATACCCGTGCATTCGGCGACTATGACGGACCGGAGGATGTGATCAGCCGCACCCGCGCATATACCGAAATCAATGTCATAAAGAGCTATATCCCTACCCGTCGCACGGAGGTTGAAGTTGTTGACCTCCAGGGCAATGCGGTTGAGGATGCGACAGTGGAATTCAAGATCTACAACTATGCCGAGTTCTACACTGTGGCTTCTGTCGTGACCGGTCCTGACGGCAGGGCGGGCCTTGATACCGGCTGCGGTGACATCCTGGTCTGGGCCTTCAAAGATGGAAAGACAGGCCTTGCCAAGGCTTCATCGGGGATGACAAGAGTTGTCCTCGACCATACCGTAGGGGAAGCGTTCTCCGCTGATTTCGAGATGGTTCCGCCGGTGGAAAACCCTATTCCTTCGACTGCGACGCCCGGGCAGGCCAGGGAAAATGCCCTGCGTCTTGCCTATGAGGATTCCGTAAGGCTGGCCCGTCCGAAAGGCAATGATGCCGTCATCAGTGCCTTTCTTGAAGCCCATCCGGGGGAAAATGCTCCCGCCCTGCTTGCCTCCCTGTCGAAAAAGGACCTTGGAGACGTAAGGGCTGATGTGCTTGAAGAGGCCGTGGAGCATTGTGACGGGGCCTTCAGGCCTTTCCGTGACTGCCCGAGGGTATCTTACGAGCCCCTTGTCCCATATTTCAGGATTATCGGGGAGGGGCTTGACGCAGGCTCGCCGCAGGAGATTTTCGAGTGGACCAGGGACAGCATCAGGGTGGATGACGGCCTCAATCCGCAGGGACTCTATGTGCCGCCTCTTTCCGTTTGGCGTACAAGGACGGCGGATTCGCGTTCTCGCAATATTTTCTTTGTGGCCTCGTGCAGGAGCAGGGGCTTCGAGGCACGCATAGATGACATTACAGGCAAGACCCAATATCTTGAAGGAGGGGAGTGGAAGGATGTGAAATGGGAGGCACAAATCCAGAAGGCGGCCGTATATGGCAGCGTCAGGGCTGAGTATGATCCTGTTTCATGGCTTGCCAACCCTCTGTATTACAGACATTTCACCATATCACGCATCGAAGGGGGCAGGGCGATGCTGCTCAATTTCGATGAAAATGCCTCCCTCGGCTGGAAGGAGATTCTGGCAAGGCCGTATCCGCTTGAGGCGGGGTCGTATCTCCTGACTTCCGGTGTCAGGAAGGCGGACGGAAGCGTAACCGCCCATATGGAGTTCTTCAATGTGGAGGAAGGCAGGGAAACGGTTGTGCCCCTTGTACTTAAGCAGAATGAAGGGGATGTGGTGGTAAGGGGCAACATCGATGCCGAAAAGACCTACAGGCCGCTCGGACAGCCGGAAAGGACGCTTCTTTCGACAACGGGCAGGGGCTATTTTGCAATGGCAGTGTTCGGCGATTTCTCGGAGCCTTCAATCCATGCCCTGAGGCAGCTTGCCGCCACCTCGCAGGAGCTTTCCGATTGGGGCAGGACCCTGGTCGTAATCGGCCCGGATGAGGCCGGGTGCGGGCGCATAGGGACATATCTCGGCGGTATGGACAATGTCTCATACGGTACCGATCCGGACGGAAAGATACTCGCCATGGTGAGGGAAGGATGTTTTCCTGATACCGTGTCAAGACTTCCCCTGATAATAGTTGCAGACAGTTTCGGCCGTGTAGTATATGCTTCACAGGGCTACAATACCTCTCTTTCAGAACAGTTGAAATCAGTCATATACAGTTTGAAATGATGAATCTTTACACTTTTGTTACAACTTTTGCGGCGGTTGCGCTGCTCCATTTTCCTGCCGTGGCTGCACCCGCGCAGGATGATGCCTCCCATGATGCCGGGAAACCGGTTGCTATAGTAAGCCCGGACGGCAAGCTTTCCGTCACTGTGGAAACGGACGGCGGAGTACCTGTGTATAGCGTCAGCTACGGGGGCAAGGTGATGATCGGGCAATCCCCTCTTGGCTTCACCTCCAATGAGGGTGATTTCTCAAGGGATATGTCAATCGCATCATCATCCTGTTTTTCAAAGGAATACACCTATACGCAGGATAAAATCAAGAAAAGCTGCGTAGGGGTAAGGGCCAGCGGCTGCATTGTCACGTTTGCAGGACCGGAAGGCCGGGAGATGTCAGTGGAGTGGCATGTGGCCGACAACGATGCAGCCTTCCGCTACCTGATTCCGCGACAGGGCGGTACAGGCAGTATGGTAATAAGCTCCGAGGCGACCTCCTTCCGTTTCCCGGAGGGGACCACGACCTTCCTGACGCCGCAGAGCGATGCGATGATAGGATGGATGCGTACAAAGCCGAGCTATGAGGAGTTCTACACTGCGGATGCACCGATGGATGCCCCGTCGCAATATGGTCACGGATACACTTTCCCTGCCCTTTTCAAGGTGGGCGACAGCGGCTGGGTGCTCCTCTCGGAGTCCGGAGTTGACGGTTATTATTGCGGCTCGAGGCTCAGCGACTTCCATGACGGCCTCTACACGATAGCCTATCCGATGCCGGAGGAGAACAACGGCAACGGAAGTGCCTCTCCGGGAATCGCTCTTCCGGGGAAAACCCCGTGGAGGACAATCACGGTGGGAGCCACGCTTGCCCCGATTGTCGAGACCACCATCCCGTGGGATGTGGTGGAGCCGCTTTATGGGACCTCACGTCCGGCCCGTCCCGGCAAGGGGACATGGAGCTGGATTCTGTGGCAGGACGGAAGCATCAATTACGATGACCAGAAGACCTACATAGATTTCGCGGCTCAGATGGGCTACTCCAATGTGCTGGTGGACAACTGGTGGGACCGCACGATCGGCCGCGAAGGGATGGCTTCCCTTGCGGAATACGCCCGGAGCCTCGGTGTGAACCTGACTGTATGGTACTCTTCCAGCGGACACTGGAACGACATTTCCCAGAGCCCGGTCAACCGCATGGACCGTCCGATTGTGCGCAAAAAGGAAATGGAGTGGCTCCGGAGCATAGGAGTCGGCACCATCAAGGTGGATTTCTTCGGAGGCGACAAGCAGGAGACGATGAGGCTCTATGAAGACATCCTCAGCGATGCTGCGGATTACGGAATCGATGTCATTTTCCACGGCTGCACTATGCCGAGGGGCTGGGAGAGGATGTATCCCAACTATGTGGGCTCTGAGGCTGTGCTTGCATCGGAAAACCTTATCTTCGGCCAGCAGTTCTGCGACCTTGAGGCCTTCAGTGCATGCCTCCATCCGTTTATACGCAACTCCGTGGGTATCATGGAATTCGGCGGTACGTTCCTCAACCGCAGGATGTCAAGGGACAACAGCAGCGGCAATGTGCGCCGCACCGGGGATGCATTCGAACTGGCTACGGCCGTGCTGTTCCAGAATCCAGTCCAGAACTTCGCCCTTGCCCCTAACAACCTGGAAGATGCCCCGGCTGAGGCGATTGGCTTTATGAAGGATGTGCCTGTAGTGTGGGACGATGTGCGTTTCATCGGAGGGTATCCGGGAAAAAGCGTGGTCCTTGCCCGCCGCAGCGGTGATTTGTGGTATGTCGCCGGGATCAATGCGGAAGAAACGGACCTTGATGTTGTCTTTGACCCTTCGGTGATCGGAGCGGATGCGGAGGATGCCGATGCAAGGCTCTATGTCGACGATTCTGTGGAGAGCATGCGCGTATGCACCCCGGGACTGCGTGCCCGAAGGCGCAGGGATCCGCGGACACTTTCCCTCACACTGCCGCAGAACTGCGGGTTTGTGCTTGTGATGAAAGCAGCCGGAGCAGCCGATTAGAGTGGTTATTTCAAAGCAACTTTTTTTATGAAAGCAAGATTTTTTATCCCGGCAATATGTTTTTTTACCTGTGCCCTCATGTCGGCACAGCCTGTGCGCTTTTGCCGGGAGCCCCTCCGGGACAGCTGCACTTATGTCCCTTCAGAGGGCAACCTGCAGGCCAGGGATGACTTCCAGGATGCCAGATTCGGCATTTTCATCCATTGGGGACTCTACTCGATGCTCGGGACGGGAGAGTGGACCATGACCAACCGTGACATCAATTATCTTGAGTACGCAAAGCTTGCCAATGCGTTCTATCCCCACGATTTCGATGCCTCGGAGTGGGTGTCTGCAATCAAGGGGTCCGGTGCCGGTTATGTGTGCTTTACCTCCCGCCATCATGACGGTTTCTCGATGTGGGACTCGGCTGCTACCGACTATGACATAGTCGATGCGACTCCGTACGGCAGGGACATTGTGGGCGCACTTGCGGAGGAATGCCGTGAGCAAGGCATCAGGCTGCACCTGTATTATTCGCTGATTGACTGGTATCGCGACGACTGCCCGCGCGGAAGGACCGGACTCGGTACCGGAAGGCCCGGAACCGGCATTGACTATGACCATTACTACAGCTTCATGAAAGCCCAGCTCACCGAACTGCTCACGGGTTACGGTCCTGTGGGCGCAATATGGTTTGACGGAGTCTGGGACCAGGACGAAAATCCGGATTTTGACTGGCGCCTGAGGGGGCTGTATGACCATATCCATTCCCTCCAGCCGTCCTGTCTTGTGGGCAACAACCACCATCTCGTGCCGTTTGAGGGGGAGGACATCCAGATTTTCGAGAGGGACCTTCCGGGTGAGAACACCGCGGGACTTTCAGGACAGGACATAAGCCCTCTTCCTCTTGAGACATGCCAGACCATGAACGGGATGTGGGGCTACAAGATCACGGACCTTGACTACAAGTCCACGGAAACGCTCATCCGCTACCTTGTGCGTGCTGCCGGTCTCGGAGGCAACCTTCTTCTCAATATCGGTCCGCAGCCTGACGGAAAGCTGCCGGAAGCCGCAACCGAAAGGCTCAGGGAGATGGGCCTGTGGCTCGGGCGCTATGGAGAGAGCATCTACGGGACCCGCAAGGGCGATGTGGAACCGCATCCGTGGGGCGTGACTACAAGAAAGGGGGACAGGCTCTATGTCCACATACTTGACTGCGCCGACGATGCCCTCTTCCTGCCTTACGGCGGCAAGGTGCTGTCTGCAAAGTGTCTTAATACAGGCGGCACGGTGCGGTTTGATCCTGTAAAGGGCGGGGGAGTCCTTCTCCATGTCGGGGATATCCCGGATGACATCGACAGGATCGTGGAGCTGACAGTCAGGCATTAGCCTGCGCCGGCTTCCCGTTCCCCTGCACCCGGATCATTACTGGCCGGTTTTCAGGCCGGCAGCCTTCCTGCAGTATTCCGGACACAGGCCGGACAGTCCGCATTCTCCGCATTTTGGATTGCGGGCGGTGCAGGTGTATCTGCCGTGAAGGATGAGCCAGTGGTGGGCTGCTGCCCTGTCCTCCACCGGTACAATGGCTTCCAGATCCTTTTCCACGGCATCGGGGGTCTTGCCCGCGGAGAGTCCGAGGCGGTGTGCAACCCTGAATACGTGGGTGTCAACGGCAATCACCGGCTTGTCATATACGACTGATGCAATCACGTTGGCCGTTTTCCTGCCGACGCCGGGAAGTGACATCAGCTCGTCGATGCCGGAAGGGACCGTGCCGCCGAAATCGGACATCAGCTTCGATGCCATCCCGATGAGGTGGGTGGCCTTGCTGCGCGGATATGAAATGCTTGAAATGAATGAGAACAGCTCATCGAAGTCTGCCGCTGCCATGGTCCGGGCGTCGGGATACCGCTCCAAAAGGGCGGGAGTCACCATGTTGACACGCTTGTCGGTACACTGGGCCGACAGTATCACGGCAACGAGAAGGCCGAATGGGTCACTGTAGCGGAGTTCTGTCCGAGGTGCGGGATTGTTGGCCCGGAACCAGTCGAAAATTGCCCTTGAGTCCATGGCTGTGCAGTCTGAATGTAACGGCTTCTAAATCGTGATTGCGAGGTCTATGACGTCATCGTCCTCGTCCTGCTCTTCGCAGGACTCATTGCGGCACACGAAGGTGCGGCCGGGATAGCGCTCGAAGATGCTGCGGTTGTGGGTGACCATCACGATTGCGGTGCCTCCGCGGTTGATTTCCATCAGGAGGTTCATGATGCCGTCGGCTGTCTCGCTGTCGAGGTTGCCGGTCGGCTCGTCCGCAATGATGACTTCGGGCTCCCCGAGAAGCGCGCGTGCGATGGCAATCCTCTGCTGCTCGCCTCCCGACAGCTGGTGGGGCATCTTGTGGGCCTTTCTGTCCATCCCCACATCCTCAAGAACTTTGCTTATCCTCTTGGAAATGAGCTCTTTGTCCTTGTGCCCGGTGGCGTGCAGGACAAATTCGAGATTGTCCGAGACATTGCGGTCCGACAGAAGCTGGAAATCCTGGAAAACCACTCCAAGCCTGCGCCGCAGGAAAGGTATGTCCTTGTCCCTGATGTCTTCAAGATGGTAGCCGCAGACTGTCCCGGAGCCTTTGCCGAGCCTGTTTTCGGCAATCATCGTGCGGATGATCGAGGTTTTTCCGGTGCCGACTTTTCCGACAATGTACACGAAATCTCCGGGGAATACATCCATATCCATATCGTAGATGACAGTGTTTTCCCCGTTGATGATGTCGGCGTTCCTGAATGAAATGACAGGAACCCGGCCGCCGGAGGCGGTATTTCCGTTTTCTTCCATATTGCAAATGAGTGCAGATACAAATCAGACAAATATAGAAAATTTTTCTTAATTTTGTGATTTAGGTTCGGCTTTTGCGAAATCCCGGTTTTCCGGGGTACGGAACTTGAATCAAATATGGACTATGACTAAGAAAACGATACTCGCCTGCGCCGCTGCGGCACTGCTTGCCTTGACTTCGGCGGCCCAGGAACATAAAGGGACACCTGACTTTGAACACGCCCTGGCGATGTATGACGCGGGGATGCTCTCAAAGGCAATGAATGAATTTGCGGCCATCCCGGGACCGGTCGCGGAAGGATACCGGGTACTCTGCAGCGTGGAGCTTCGCACCGGAGGATATGAGGAAGCGGCAGATGCCTACATGGAGGCAAACGGCTGGACCGGACTCTCTGCAAAAATCCGCATGCGCATGGCCCTCAATTACTTCGATGACGGGGATTTTGTCACTGCGGGCCGTCAGTTCAACATCATCCCCGACGCTTTCGTGGATGAGGCCGACCGCGCGGAGTTCTTCTACAAGAGGGCATACTGCGATTTCCACAACGGCGACACCGACGGTGCCCTCTACGGCTTCAGGAAAGTGGACAGGATGCCTTTCAGCGACTTCACTTCGCCTTCCCGCTACGGAATCGGATACATTCTCTATGAGCGTGAGCAGTTTGCCGAAGCTCTAAAGTGGTTTGAGCAGTCCAGGATCGACGCCCGTTTCGAGGAGCAGTCCAACTACTATATGGTCGAATGCCGCTTTATGCTTAAAGACTACGACTATGTGACCACGGAGGGCGCCGCACTTTATGACAGGGTGCCGGAGGAGAGGAAGAGCCATTTTGCACGCATCATCTCGGAATCGTTCCTTGTAAAGGGTGATGCTGCGCGTGCGCAGGACTACTATGACATGGCAAAGGATGCTCCGGAAAAAACCCGCAGCGACTACTTCTATGCAGGCACGCTCCTCTTTACGGTAAAGGACTATGCCGGGGCCGTGGAGAACTACTCCGCAATGGACCACAGGCGCGACTCGATCGGGCAGGTTGCATCCTACCAGATGGGCTACAGCTATATCCAGATCAGAAACAAGGTGGCTGCAATGGATGCCTTCAGGGAGGCAGCGGAGCTGGATTTCGACCCTGCCATCCGCGAGGATGCCTTCTTCAACTGGGCCAAGCTCAGCTTCGACCTCAACAATGACAGCTCGGTATTCGACAGGTACATAGCCACATACTCCGACCGTGTCAAGGGCCAGCAGATATATGCATACCAGGCTTTGGCGGCGCTGAACAACCACGATTATGCGGGCGCTGTCGCTGCCTATGACAATATCGACGAGCTTGATGCTGATATGGTGGGCAACTATATGAAAGCCAATTATCTGCGTGCAGAACAGCTCATCGGGGGAGGCTCATGGAGAAATGCCGTGCCGTGCCTCAAGGCTGCAGCCTTCTATTCCGACACGCGGTCGGGCTTCAACCAGCTCTCCCGCTACTGGCTTGCAGAGTCCTACTACAATGACGGGCAGTATCAGCAGGCACGCCAGGTATTTGCCGAGCTCTACAACCTCAGCGCCCTGGACAGGCGAGAGGAAGGCCGTCTCCTGCCCTACAACATCGCCTACTGCCATTTCAAGGAGGGCAATTATGACCAGGCCTACAAATGGTTCGGCACCTATGTATCCTCACGCAATCCTTCACAGAAGCGTGATGCCCTTGTAAGGAGGGCGGACTGCCTGTTTGTCCAGAAGAAATACAGGGATGCGGCCTCCGCATATGGTGAGGCGGTGTCTGCGTTCCCTGCCACAAACGACCTTTATCCGTATTACCAGGCAGGCATCGCCAGCGGCCTGTCGGGAGATGTGGCCTCGAAGACAAAGTACCTCGGGGCGGCCCTCGATGCAAGGTCGGACGCGCAATTCTACAATGAAACCCTTTATGAGCTTGCCCGCACATATGCGGACGCATCGGACCGGAAGAATGCATCCGCCTGCTACGAAAGGCTGCTTTCATCCTCGTCCGACAAGACTTTCAAGGCAAGGGCCCTTCTCGGACTCGGCATTCTGGCACGGAATGAAAAGGACTATGATTCTGCCCTGGAATACTACAAGAGGGTGGTGAAGGACCTTCCGCAGTCGGAGTACAGTGCCGATGCCCTTCTTGCCATCGAGTCCATCTACGAGGCAAAGCAGGAGCCGGAAAACTATCTGGCCTATCTTGAATCAATCGGAGGCGCTTCCGGAAAGACCGAGGCCGACAAGGAGGAACT
Source organism: uncultured Bacteroidales bacterium (assembly GCA_945868745.1). GTDB lineage: Bacteria > Bacteroidota > Bacteroidia > Bacteroidales > UBA932 > Cryptobacteroides. The sequence goes on along the minus strand of CAMBMK010000006.1, from coordinate 15,056 downwards.
CCTGTTCAACTCCGCCGAGCAGATCTTCCTTGCAGGCAACTACGGCAAGGCCGTGGTGTCGCTCCAGAGCTATCTCGACAGGTACCCTGCAGGCCAGTACGGCGACCAGGTCGTGTTCTATATGGCTGAGTCCTACAAGGGCCTGGGCCAGAAGGAAAAGGCTTGCGACTACTATTCGAAAGTCCTTGACGGAAGGGACGATTCCTACAAGGAGGTGGCCGCGCTGGGATATGCACAGCTCAGCTATCAGCTTGAGCACTACGAAGATGCTTTCGACGGATACAGGACTCTCGCAAGCGTTGCCCGCATGGAAAGGAACAGGCACCTCTCCGCTGTAGGAATGATGGAGTCGGCCTATATGTGCAGGCGCTATCAGGATGTGCCGGCGTATGCCGATGCCGTCAGGGGCGATGCCTCAAGCACTGACAGCGAGAAACTTATGGCGGACTATGTCAAGGCAAAGTCCCTTCTTGCCGTCAGCCGCAGGGACGAGGCTTTCGCCATACTCAAGACCATTTCCGGCAAGGTCCGTACCCCACAGGGGGCCGAGGCTGCGGTGATGCTTATCCAGGACAGCTACGACAAGGGTGACTTTGACTCCGTCGAGAAGCAGGTCTATGCATTCTCCGACTCCGGAACCAACCAGACATACTGGCTGGCAAAGGCTTTCATCATCCTCGGCGACTCGTTCGTGGACAGGGGAGACCTGCGCCAGGCAAAGGCTACGTTTGAAAGCGTGCGTGACGGCTACACCCCTTCGGGCACTGCTGACGATGTGCCGGACAATGTGAATATGCGTCTTGAGAAGCTTTCCAGAATGAATCAGTAGAAACTATGGACATAAAAAAGATACTCATCGCCGCTGCGGCGGCTTTTGCAGCAATACCGGCGCTTCCGCAGAACCTCAATCCTACGGTGGAAATCACCAATGCATTCGAGGGCAAGCTGATGGAGTCGGAAAAGCATACCGTGAAGATGGACGTCCCGGACTCCCTTCTGAAATTCGACCTGGATTATGATTACTCCGTGTTCAGCACCCGCTACGGCGGAGGATATGATTTTGCACCGTATCTTATGGACATGAGGCCGGAGGCGGATTCCTACAGGGGGCGCAGGATGTATCTCAAGGCTTCTGCCGGATATGCCCTCAACCCGGTGGTGGATTTTGTGTGGTCTCCGCTTGAAAAGCGCAATTTCAAGCTGGATGTCTTTGCGTCAACTGATTCATACTATGGTGATTACCGCAATATCTGTGCTGTGCCGCGGGATGGCGGGGCGACTGATTTGTCCCTTGTGCCTGTGACCGACAGGGCCGTGCAGTCTTCCCCGTACGGGGAGGACTATGCCTCAGGCTATGATTTTTCATCCCGTGCCGGCTTTTCCTCAAGGTATGACTGGAAATCGGGCGCTTTGTCGTTCGGTGCGCAGTGGCGGGGAATCAACACGAAGTCAATGTGGACCGCGACCAACTGGAACAGCGCAAGTGCCGATTTCCGGGTGTTCTCGAAGGATGTTCCGCAGAAGAAGTTCGTCTATGACCTCTCGGTAAGCTACAGTCACGGCCAGGACGATTTCAGGCAGCTGTCCGGTGATGCGCCATACTCCTGCGTCATGACCAATGACCTCGGCCTCAGCGGGTCCGTAGGACATTCTGCCGGCGTCAACAGGCTGCTTGTGGCATTCGGTCTCAATATTTCCGATTACGGCAAGTTATTCGACGCGCAGGTGCTGGACTGGTATCTTCTGCCAAAATATGTCATCGCTTCGCAGAGGGCTTTCCTGTCTCTGGGAGTGAGGATTCCTTTCATTTCGTCAAGCGGTGATTCAGCTCTGCTGGGGTCAGGGAGCATCCAGGGCATCTATCCCGACATCCATGCTTCATACACCATTGTCAGGGACTGTCTCAACGTCTATGCCGATGTCACAGGCGGCGAGACCGTCAATGCGTATGCGGCACTCAAGGAGCGTTATCATTTCCTGAACCCTTCTTATCAGGGCATCACGGGTACCCTGCTTGACAATTCCGATGAAAAATTCCATATCCGCGGAGGTTTCCGCGGCAATATCGCCTCGGTGTTCCGTTTTGATGCATCAGCCGGCTATTCGGCTGTAAGCAACGGCTTTATGGAGTCCGTTACCGGGGCCCCGCTTTACGTCAGCTATGCCTGCGATCTCCTCCCGTGCGTATCCTATTCGGACTACCGGAGGGTATATGCCGGATTCACTGCCGGCTATGACCGCAAGCCCGTGTTCTTTGACCTGGCTTTCCTCTGGAACCACACTGTTCTTGCCGACGGCGCCACCGGGATCGCCCCTTCGGCCTTTACCGGGTCCGCCCGCGTCGGGTACAACTACAATGAGCGCATAAAGGCCTGGGTATATGGAGCTTTCGCTTCAGGAAGGGAAGGTTGTCCGAATCCTGTCCGTCCTTCTGCCGCCACATTGTCCACGGCATATGTGCCGGGTTATTTCGACCTCGGCCTTTACGCCGAATATGTGGTCAACCGCAATTTCTCCGTATTCCTGCGCGGGGCAAATCTTCTCAACGCTTCCATCCAGAGAGTCCCTCTCTATGCGGAAAGGGGCATAAGCGTCAGCGCCGGTCTTGTATGGCAGCTGTAGGATGCCGTTTCGGAAATCTTGGGATGTGTTGATTGGAGTTTTCGGAATTTTTTCGTATTTTTGTATGTTTATGGTAAATACGAAAAACGACTAATTAAGACTCCAATGGAAGAAAAAGAAATGCTGAAAGCGGAAGAGCAGTATTCCGCGGATAGTATCCAGGTGCTGGAAGGTCTCGAGGCCGTGCGCAAAAGACCGTCCATGTACATCGGAGATGTGGGGGAGAGGGGATTGCATCACCTTGTGTATGAGGTGGTTGACAACAGTATAGACGAAGCCATGGCCGGCTTCTGCACTGATATCGAAGTTACAATCAACGAAGATAATTCCATCACCGTCAAGGACAACGGCCGAGGCATTCCTACCGGTATGCATCCGAAGGAACACCGTTCCGCCCTCGAGGTGGTACTCACCGTACTCCACGCCGGAGGCAAGTTCAACAAGGACAGCTACAAGGTGTCCGGAGGTCTCCACGGAGTGGGTGTGTCCTGCGTCAATGCGCTTTCCGACAGCCTTACTGCCGAAATCCACAGGGAAGGCCATATCCATGTCCAGAAATACAGCAAGGGAAAGCCTGTCACCCCGGTCGAGATTGTGGGTGACTGCGAGGATTCAGGATCCATCATCACCTTTCATCCGGATGCTGAAATCTTCAATGTGACAACTGTTTACAAGTACGATACCCTTGCCGCGCGCCTTCGTGAGCTCGCCTATCTCAACAAGGGCATCCGCATCACCCTCACGGACAAGCGTGAGCTTGTGGACGAATTCGTGACCGATGATGCTGGGGATTCAAAGGCTACCGGCAACAAGGTTTTCCGCCGGGAGGAATTCTATTCCGAAGAAGGCCTCAAGGAATTCATCAAGTATCTCGATGCCGGGGCGGAGACGCTGATTCCGGACCCTGTCTGCGTGACCGGAGACAAGGTGATCCCGATTGACATCGCCCTGCAGTACAACACCGGATACAGCGAGAAAATCTATTCCTACGTCAACAATATCAACACCATAGAAGGCGGAACCCATCTCCAGGGCTTCAAGATGGGACTTTCCCGTTCTCTGAAGAACTATGCCGACAAGTCCGGCCTGCTCGCAAAGGCAAAGGTTGACCTTGCTCCGGAGGATTTCAGGGAGGGACTTACCGCCGTGATTTCCGTCAAGGTCGCAGAGCCTCAGTTCGAGGGTCAGACCAAGACCAAGCTCGGCAATCCGGAGGCCACTTCGGCGGTGTCGCAGGCCACTGCAGCCGCCATGGACGAGTATCTTGAGGAGAATCCGAAGCTTGCAAAGACCATCATCGAGAAAATCATCCTCGCAGCCACGGCAAGGAATGCGGCGCGCCACGCCCGCGAGCTCGTCCAGAGAAAGACAGTGATGACGGGAGCCGGCATGCCGGGAAAACTCTCCGACTGCTCGGAAAGGGATCCTGAAAAGTGCGAACTCTTCCTCGTCGAGGGAGACTCCGCAGGCGGTACCGCAAAGCAGGGCCGCGACCGCAAGACACAGGCCATCCTGCCGCTTAGGGGAAAGATTCTCAATGTCGAGAAGGCTGCCGCCGGAAGGGCATTCGAGAGCCAGGAAATCCGCAATATCTACACCGCCCTCGGCGTGTCGGTGGCACAGGAGGACGAAAACGGTGAAAAGAGGATGGACCTGAGCCGTCTGCGCTACCACAAGGTCATCATCATGACCGATGCCGATGTGGACGGAAGCCACATCGCAACCCTTATCCTCACATTCTTCTTCCGCTACATGTTCGACCTCATCAAGAACGGCTATGTGTATCTTGCCACCCCGCCGCTCTACCGTGTCAAGAAGAAGGAGAAGAACGGCGAGGAGGTCTATTGCTGGACAGAGGAGGAGCGTGATGCGGCATCCGAAAGGATGGGCAGGAACGTTGACATCCAGAGGTACAAAGGTCTCGGTGAGATGTCCGACGTGCAGCTCTGGGAGACTACCATGAACCCTGAAAAGCGCCTTCTCCGCCAGATCACGATTGAAAATGCCGCAGAAGCCGAGAGGACATTCTCCATGCTTATGGGAGAGGATGTGCCGCCTCGCAGGCAGTTTATCGAGGAGAACGCACACTACGCTAACATTGACGCATAAAAATATACGCATATGACAGACATTTTCGACAGAATCGCCAGGGATTCGGGCGGCCCTATCGGCCAGTATTTCGACAAGGCTTTCGGATATTATATGTATCCGCGTCTGGAGGGTGAACTCGGCCCTCACATGATGTTCAACGGCATTCCTGTGCTCAACTGGAGCCTCAACAACTACCTCGGACTCGCAAACCATCCGGAAGTCCGCAAGGCCGACGCGGAGGCTGCCGCACAGTGGGGCCTTGCCTATCCGATGGGTGCCAGGATGATGTCCGGACACACCCGCAACCACGAGAGGCTCGAGAAGATTTTCGCCGATTTCGAGAAGAAGGAGGACGCGTTCCTCTTCAATTTCGGCTATCAGGGCATCGTGTCCGCCATTGACGCCCTTACCGCCCGCCACGATGTCATCGTCTATGATGCCGAGTGCCACGCCTGCCTTCTCGACGGTATCAGGCTGCATATCGGAAGCAAGTACAAATACCGCCACAACGACATCGCCGACTGCGACAAGGTGCTTGCACGTGCCTGTGCCGAGGCTGATGCCAACGGAGGCGGAGTGCTCCTCATCACCGAAGGCGTGTATGGAATGACGGGTGCCCTCGGAAAGCTCGACGGCATCGTAGCCCTCAAGAAGAAGTACAATTTCCGCATAATGATCGACGATGCCCACGGATTCGGTCTCCTCGGGGAGCACGGCCGCGGTACATCCGAGCATTTCGGCGTGATGGACGACATCGACCTCTACATCGGGGCATTTGCAAAGAGCATGGCCTCAATCGGAGGCTTCATAGCCGGACCTCATGTGATCATCAACTATCTCCGCGCAAACATGCGCTCGCAGATGTACGCCAAGTCCCTTCCTATGGCTCTCGTGCTGGGCAATATCAAGAGAATGGAAATCATCGATTCCCCTGAAGGCGACGAGCTCCGCAAAAAGTGCTGGCAGATCACCCATGCCATCCAGCAGGGCTTCAAGGAGGAAGGATTCGACATCGGCGAGGCCGAGGCATGCGTGACCCCTGTCCATATCAAAGGCGGCGTGGCACAGGCTACCAAGATGGCGAAGGACCTCCGTGAAAACTACAGGATCTTCTGCTCGATGGTCATCTATCCTGTCATCCCTAAGGGAATGATCATCTTCAGGATCGTATCCACTGCAGCCCATACGATGGAGGATGTGGAATACACCCTGAAGGCCTTCAAGGAAATCAAGAAAAAGCTCGATGCAGGTGCCTACGACGGCGACGACATTGCTGCAATGACCATAGAATAGTACCGTGTTATGAAGTTTGACTGCTTCACGGACAAGGTTATCATAGTGACTGGAGCCAGCTCGGGAATCGGGTTGGCTTCAGCCCGATTATTCGGGTCCCTCGGCGCAAAGGTCGTGATGGCCGCCCGCAGGCTCGAAGTGCTTGAAAACCTTGCCCCTACCGTGTCCGCGGACACTTCGAAGGTATTGTGCGTCAAAACCGACGTGACTTCCGAAGAAGACTGCAGGGCTTTGATTGAAAAGACTGTGGAGAAGTTTGGACGCATCGACATCCTTATCAACAATGCAGGGATTTCGATGAGGGCGATGTTCAAGGATCTCGACCTTGGAGTCATCAAATCGCTTATGGACGTAAACTTCTGGGGTACAGTCTATTGTACTAAGTACGCCCTCCCGTGGCTGCTTCAGTCGAAGGGCAGTGTGGTGGGAGTGATATCGGTGGCCGGCTATTCCGCCCTCCCCGCACGCACCGGCTACAGCTGCTCGAAATATGCCGTCCGCGGTTTTCTCGACACTCTCCGCATAGAGCATCTCCACGACGGTCTCCATGTGCTTGTCTTTGCGCCTGGATACACGGCTTCCAATGTACGGAATGCCGCCCTCGATGCCAATGGCCGTCCGCAGGGCGAGACTCCGCTCGACGAAGGCAGCCTGATGAGCGCCGAGACCTGCGCCCTCCATCTTGCAAAGGCGCTCGCAAAGCGCAGGAGCAGTGTCACGCTCACGGCACTCGGAAAACTGACCGTGTGGGCCCACAACAATTTCCCTAACCTGACGGACCGTCTGACATACAAATATATAGCAAGAGAAAAGGACAGCCCGTTCAAATAGAGTAAAGTCATGAACAACAAGAAGCTTCCGTCCGATCTGAAGATTTATCTTTCACTTGTGGTCCTGTGGGTTCTCCTGATTGCGATTCTGCCGCGAAACGGAAAATTCAACTACAACTACCGCAAGGGCTCGCCGTGGACATATGAGACATTTGTCGCACAGTTCGATTTCCCTATCATCAAGACAGAGGAGCAGATGCGCAGCGAGATGGAAGCGGCCGGAGAAAGTGTCATCCCGTATTTCAGGTTTTCCCAGACCGAATCCCGCAGGGGAATCGACATCGCCGAAAACCTTCAGGTTGACAGCTATCCGGGATTGAAGTCCGCCATCCTCAATTCCCTGTCGGCCATCTACTCGAAGGGCGTGCTTTCCGATGAAAACGCATCATCCCTTGCCGGGCACGAATCGGGTAAGGTCATCTTTGTCCAGAAGGACAAACGTGCCTCGAAGGTGCCCGCGTCGGAGGTCTATACGGTATCTTCCGCAAGGGCGCAGCTTCTTGCCGATGTCGGCAGGGCCATGGATTCGTCCTTCGAGGCATTGAGGGTTGACTCTTTCGTGGAGACTTGCGGAGCCTATGATGCCATTGTCCCCAACCTGATATTCGACAGGGAGACTACCGAGCTGGTCCACGCCGAGACTGCCGATTTCATCTCCCCGACAATGGGCGTTGTCTCCGCGGGGACAATGATTGTGGAAAAGGGTGAAATCGTGACCTCGGAAATCGCGCAGATGCTTGATTCATATAAGGCAGAGTATGAAAATTCGCTGGGATACGGCGGCCCTGTGGCATTGATGTGGGTCGGCAACATCCTAATCTCGCTGCTTCTGGTGCTGGTTCTCTTCCTTTCGCTCTATTACACCAACCAGTACATTTTCGACGAGTTCAACCGCTTTGTCTATCTGCTGCTGATTTTCTTGATTGCGGCGGCCGGGGCTGTGATTGTGGAAAACCATGACCCTGACCTCCTGTATCTTACGCCGTTTACTCTCACCGCACTCTATCTCCTTGCATTCTTCCGCAAGAGGGTGGTGATGCCGGTCTATACGATATCGCTCATCCCGCTCCTGATAGTGGCCCACAACGGTGTGGAGCTCTTTGTGATGTATCTTGTCGCGGGTATCGTGACGATGTATGTATTCCAGTATTTCAACAAGGGATGGATGCAGTTTGTCACTGCTCTGATTGCGTTTGCGTCCCTGCTGCTGACATTCCTCGCATTCTGCCTCCTCCACAATTTCACGGATCTTACCGGAAACCACAGGATCCTGTACCTGCTGCTGGGCTCGCTGCTTTCCGTTGCGGGCTATCCGCTGATATATCTTTTCGAAAAGGTCTTTTCGCTTGTGTCCAATTCGAGGCTGCTCGAGCTTTGTGACACCAACGGCAACAAGCTCCTCAAGGAACTGGCTGCAAAGGCTCCGGGTACTTTCCAGCATTGCCTGCAGGTCATGAACATGTCGGATGCGGCTGCCGATGCAATCGGTGCCAACGTGCTCCTGGCACGCACAGGCTCGCTCTATCACGATATCGGGAAAATCAGCAATCCGCAGTGCTTTGTGGAGAATGCGGCCCCGGGGGCGAATTACCACGAGGGCCTCTCCCCGCAGGAAAGCGCAAAGGAAATCATACGCCACGTCACTGACGGAATGGCGCTTGCTGAAAAATACAATCTTCCGCAGGTTGTAAGGGATTTTATCGTGACCCATCACGGAACCACGTGTACCGGCTATTTCTACAACAGGGATATCAATGACGGGGGAGATCCGGAGAATGCGGCCGACTTCCGTTATCCGGGCCCGAAGCCAAAGAGCAAGGAGCATATCATAGTTATGCTCTGCGATACTCTCGAGGCTGCATCGAGGACTCTCAAAAGCTACGACCAGGAGACCATTGACGCATTCGTGGACCGTATCGTGGCCTCAAAGATGGACGAGGGGCAGTTTGACGACTCCGACATATCCCTCCGCGACCTCGGCAGGCTCAAGACCGTGCTCAAATCATATCTTGCCCAGATCTATCACGAAAGGATTCAGTATCCCAAGCGGGTAAGGTAATTGATTAATTGTGGAATATTGCTTATATTTGCAGGCTATTGCCCGAAACAGGAAAATAAAATATAAACAGATAAAAAATGAACATTTTAGACACAAGAATCGACGCTCTCAATCTTAAAGTCGAAATCAGCATCACCGCCGAGGATTACCAGAAGGCGGAAAATGACTTCCTCAGGAAGCAGAAGAACAGGGCCGAGCTCAAGGGATTCCGCAAGGGAATGGCACCTATGAGCCTTATCCAGAGGCTTTACGGCGAGCAGGCTCTCGTTGAGGCTGTCAACCACGTCCTCTCGGATGCCCTCGGCAAATATATCGACGGCAGCAAGCTCAATTTCATCGGCGAGCCTCTCCAGTCCGAGGACCAGGCTGAAATCGAGTGGAAGAGCGGCAACGATTTCGTATTCAAGTTTGACCTTGCCCACACCGAGCCTCTCACATTCAACATTTCCAAGGATGAGGACAAGGTGGTTTACTACAATATCACCGTGACCGATGAGGCCAAGGAGGAGATGAAGAAGAATATGCTCCGCCAGTTCGGTGACCTTCAGGAAGGCGAGGCCGCAGGCGAGGAGGACTTCCTCGTTGTTGACTTCGAGAATGAAGGCAAGACCGTAAATGACGTCTATGTCGCTGTGCGCAGCGTTGCAGGCGAGTCAAAGTCCAAGTTCCTCGGTGCAAAGGCGGGCGACAAGTTTGAAATCAATGTCAATGAGGCATTTGAGAACGAGTCCGACAGGGCTGCGATGCTCAAGGTAAAGAAGGAGGAGCTTGCCGACCTCAATCCTGTATTCAATGTTACCGTCCTCAATGTCAAGACTTTCGTGGACGCACAGGAGAATCAGGAGACCTACGACAAGATGTGCGGTGCCGACAAGGTGCACAACTCCGAAGAGTTTGACGGGTTTGTGGCTGCACGTCTTGCCGAGAACTACAGGCAGGAGGCTGACTACCGCTTCTCCAAGGATGTCAAGGACTACTTCCTCAAGAAGGCTGACATCTCCCTTCCGGAGGCATTCCTCAAGAGGTGGCTTCTCCACATCAACGAGGGCAAGTTCACCCCTGAGCAGATCGACGCCGAATTCGGGCAGTTCCTTGTGGACTACCGCTGGCAGATGATCCGTGACTATGTGATGGGCAAATATGAGCTCAAGACCACCCAGAAGGATATGGAGGATGCTGCAAAGGGCTTCGTGGCATATCAGTATGCAATGTACGGACTCGGCAATGTCCCTGACGAGATGCTCACCGAGGCTGCACAGAATGTCCTCAAGGACGAGCGCCAGTCACGCCAGATCTATGAAAGCGTGGAGGACCAGAAGGTCATTTCAGCTCTCAAGGAGAATGTGTCTCTCAATACCGAAGAGATCAGCGTAGAGAAATTCCGTGAACTGAAATAGCATTATGGGCGAATTCGAGAAATTCGCGGTAAAGGGTCGTGGCATCAGTTCCTCGACCCTTGACCGTTTCGGGAAGGCAGTGTCCGACTCGTATATCAATCCTACAATCATAGAGGAGCGCAAGCTCAATGTCGCGTCGATGGATGTGTTCAGCCGTCTGATGATGGACCGCATCATCTTCCTCGGCGTGCCGATTGACGATGACGTCGCCAATATCGTGATGGCACAGCTCCTTTTCCTTGCGTCCAACGACAGCAATGCCGACATCTCGCTCTATCTCAACACTCCTGGTGGACAGGTGTCCTCGGGCCTTGCAATCTATGACACCATGCAGATAATAGACTGCGACGTGGCCACAATCTGCACCGGTATGGCTGCTTCGATGGGTTCGGTGCTGCTTTGCGCCGGCACAAAGGGCAAGCGCTCGGCTCTTCCCCACTCGCGCGTGCTCATCCACCAGCCTCTCGGCGGCGCCCAGGGACAGGCTTCCGATATCCTGATTGCCGCAAAGGAAATCGAGAAGACCCGCGAAGAACTCTACACCATCATCTCAAGCCACAGCGGCCAGCCTTACGACAAGGTGTTTGCCGACGGGGACAGGGATTTCTGGATGACCGCACAGGAGGCAAAGGCCTACGGCATGATTGACGAGATCCTTTCCAAGAAAGCATAACGATGGCAAAGAAGACTTCCGACAAACACTGTATGTTCTGCGGCCGTTCGGAGCACGAGGTTCCGTTTCTGCTCCAGGGTATCGAAGGCTACATCTGCACGGACTGCGTGAAGATTGCCTCCGAATATCTTGAAGAGGTGGAGCGGACTGCCAAACCGCAGCCCGGACGTATTGAGGGCCAGCCAAAGCCAAAGGAAATCAAGGAGTTCCTCGACCAGTACGTTATCGGTCAGGACAGGGCCAAGAAGGTGCTTGCCACTGCCGTCTACAACCACTACAAGCGCATCAACCACAATCTTGTGGACAGGCCGGACGACGGTGTGGAGCTCGAAAAGTCCAATATCCTGCTGGTAGGCCCTACTGGAAGCGGAAAGACCCTGCTTGCAAAGACCATAGCCAGGCTTCTTGACGTGCCTTTCACAATCGTGGACGCAACTGTCCTGACCGAGGCCGGATATGTGGGCGAAGATGTGGAGAGCATCCTGACCAGGCTGCTCCAGGAGGCGGATTTCGACCTTGCAAAGGCTGAAAGGGGAATTGTTTTCATCGATGAAATCGACAAGATTGCCCGCAAGAGCGACAATCCTTCCATAACCCGTGACGTGTCGGGAGAGGGCGTGCAGCAGGCTATGCTCAAGCTTCTCGAAGGCAATGTGGTCAATGTGCCGCCGAAGGGGGGAAGGAAGCATCCGGAGCAGGAATTCATCCATGTCAATACCCAGAATATACTCTTCATATGCGGCGGTGCATTCGAAGGCATCGAGCGCAGGATTGCCCAGAGGCTCAACACCCAGGTGATCGGTTTCGGGGCTTCCCAAAAGCAGAAGATCGACAAGGATAACCTCCTTCAGTATGTGGATGCGATGGACCTCAGGGGCTACGGACTCATCCCGGAGATCATCGGCCGTCTGCCGGTCATCACATACCTTGACCATCTTGACAGGGAGGCCCTCCTGCGGATTCTTACCGAGCCGAAGAATGCGGTGCTCAGGCAGTATGAGAAGATGTTTGAGATGGACGGCATGAAGCTGGTCATTGAGGACGGGGTGAAGGAACTGATTGTGGACACTGCAATCAACAACGGTCTCGGGGCCCGCGGATTGAGGTCAATCTGCGAGAAGATCATGACCGATGCGATGTTTGAGGCGCCTTCTTCAAGGAAAAAGACGTTCAATCTGACAGTCGAATACGCAAAACAAAGACTTTCTTGAAAAAAGTTTTGGGAAAAGTTTGGAAGATAGAAAAAAATGACTACCTTTGTAATCCCAAAACGCAAGATGCTGGGTTCGTATAACGGTTAGTACTCGAGATTCTCAATCTCGCAATAGGAGTTCGATTCTCCTACCCAGTACAACGGGTGGCGGAAACGCCGCCTTATGATTAGGGTGGTGTGTTTACCGACGCACCACCTTTTTTTTGTATCCGGCCAGGACCGTGTGCGGACACATGCGGTTTCCGGCCAATAAAAAATCGGCATTATGACAACCAAGACAAAAGTCATTTCGACAATAGTCCTTATCCTGGTCCTCGCCGCCGCGGGATTCGGCTATTTCAAGTTTTTCTTCGTTTTCGGCGAGGGCGTCAAGTCCGGGGAACTCAACCAGTTTATGCTCAAGGGCTATGTTTTCAAGACCTATGAAGGCCGCCTCATCCAGTCCGGATTCAAGGGCGGTACGGCAAACGGTTCGTCCATTGCTTCCTATATCTTCGAATTCTCGGTCGAAAACGGGGCTCTTGCCGATTCCCTGATGCACCTGAGCGGACGCACTGTGGAGCTTCACTACAAGGAGTATCTCGGAGCATTGCCGTGGAGGGGGATGCAGAAGACCGTGGTTGACCGCATCGAATCCGTGCAGGCGGCAGAGCCTGTCAAGTCCCCCCATGCGTTCAAGAGCGAGACCGACGATGAGCTGTCACTGTAGGGAATACCTGACGATAAGCAATAACACTATATGAAAACCGCAAAAGCATTACTGGCGGCCATCCTTGTTGCCGCCGGTTCATCCGCAATGGCACAGACGGGCGTCATTGCAACCCATCCCGCCGGTCCGTCCGACGGAAAAACAATCACCATTGAAGAGGCCGAGCTCTCGCGTGACCTGTACCCGTCCTGGGGCAATTACGCCGATGCATTCGACCTTCTTGCCCATCCTGAAAAGGCTTCCGGCAAGGCAGTAACCGGCACTCCGGCGGAGCCTGCACCGCAGAATGAGGCCGTGACCAGGGGGCGCAGCCTCTACTGGATCGACTGCGCGGGGGAGGAGCATCCGGTTGCCATCAGCGGGGATGACAACATCACCTACGGCCAGACCGTGAGCCGCAACGAGTTCGGAATCGACGGCGGCATCTTCTGGTCCGCCGACCGCACCCTGCTTGCCTTCTACCGCAAGGACGAAAGCCTTGTCACCGATTTCCCGCTTCTCGACATCAATACCCGCACGGGAAGCCTCAGGAACATCAAATATCCTATGAACGGAATGGAATCCGAGCGCATATCTCTCGGCATTTTCGACACTTCCACGGGCAATACGGTCTATGTCAAGGCCGACGACTTCGGCCCGGACCGCTATCTGACCAACATCTCCTGGGCTCCGGACGGAAAGCATATCTTCATCCAGGTGCTTGACCGTACCCAGAAGCATATGAGGCTCAATATGTACCGTACCGATGACGGATCATTCGTGAAGACAATCCTCACGGAAGACAGCGACAAGTACGTGGAGCCGCTCGATGCCCTTTACTTCATCGGCGACAGCTACCATTTCATCTACCGTACCAACAACCGTGACGGCTACCGCAACCTCTATCTCTGCGATACTCTCGGCTCCGTGCGCAGGCTTACCCCGTGCGATGCCGACGTTGCCATTGCCGGAGTATTCGGCAACGATGTCTATTATACTTCCGCCGAAATCTCTCCGGTCGAGAACCATCTTTTCAAGGTCAGCGTGACCCCGGGCCGCGGCCGCAAGGCTGTCAGCGTGCAGAATTCAAGGATCGGGGCTCCGCAGCGCCTGACTTCCGAAGAGGGCTGGCACACAATCACATTCAGCACCGACGGAAGCCTGTTCTTCGACTATTGGTCTTCCTTCAATGTGCCGCGCAGATGGGCTGTAAGGCGCACTGCCAAGCCTGCTGACGTGGTCCTGTCCTTTGAATCGGAGGACCCTCTCAAGGATTATTCCACGGGTGAAATCCTGTTCGGGACCGTTCCGTCCGCTGACGGCGCATATGACAACTATTACCGTCTCTACAAGCCGAAGGACTTCGATCCTTCCCGCAAATACCCTGTAGTGGTCTATGTCTATGGCGGCCCGCACTCTCAGATGGTCCAGAACTCCTGGCTCGGGGGCATCAGAATGTGGGAGGAATATATGGCGCAGAAGGGCTATGTGGTCTATGTCCAGGACAACCGCGGAACGGAAAACCGCGGCCGTGACTTCGAGCAGGCAATCCACCGTCAATGCGGGCAGGCTGAAATGGCCGACCAGATGGTGGGAGTCAATATGCTCAAGAGCCTCCCGTGGGTGGATGCGGACCGGATAGGCGTGCATGGATGGAGCTACGGCGGCTTCATGACAATCTCCCTGATGACCAATTATCCGGAGACATTCAAGGTGGGTGTGGCCGGCGGTCCTGTCATCGACTGGAAGTGGTACGAGATCATGTACGGTGAGCGATATATGGACACAATGGAGACCAATCCGGAGGGATTCGCCCTCACAAGCCTCATAGGCAAGGCCGTGGACCTCAAGGGCAAACTCCTTATCTGCCAGGGTGCAATCGACAACACCGTGGTATGGGAGCACAGCCTCAGCTTCATCCGTGAGTGCATCAAAAACAATGTCAGGGTGGACTATTTCCCTTACCCGTGCGCCGAACACAATGTCCTCGGCAAGGACAGGGTGCACCTGATGGACAAGGTGACATTGTATTTTGACGATTATCTTTAGGAGTTTTTCAGGAAAAATCTTGCATTTCAGTTGAAGAATGACTAAATTTGCAGTCTGTAAATGAAATTACATTAATAATTGATAATATGAAAAAAGGAATTCATCCCGAAACCTACCGTCTTGTAGCTTTCAAGGATATGT
>CAMBMK010000005.1 GCA_945868745.1 uncultured Bacteroidales bacterium | reverse complement strand
TTTCAAATTGCCGCCTTCCTGTTTTTCAGCATGTAAAATATGGCGATGGAAAGGCAGAAGAGCGATACGCCGAGATACGGGGTGGAGCCGGCCGGGAGGTTGAAGCCGATTTTGGCCGTGAGGATGAATGTCAGGGTAACCGATGTCATGAAGGCAGCAGGGATGAGTCCCATCATATAGCTGATGCCCTTCCTGTTTTTGGCAAGGAATGCCGTGACGGTCCACAGCGCAAGGGCGGCCAGAGTCTGGTTGGCCCATCCGAAATAGCGCCAGATGATGTCGAAGCCCTCGGCATTGGCTATGTTGAACCAGAGCAGGGCTGCAGTGACAATGAAAATCGGGATGCTCACCACAAGGCGGTTGCGCATCGGCTTCTGGTCGAGCTTGAAAGCATCGGCGACAATGAGGCGCAGACTGCGCAGGGCAGTGTCCCCGCTTGTAATCGGAGCAGCCACGACACCCAGGATTGCAAGGATGCTTCCGACAGGGCCAAGCCAGTATTTTGATACCGTGGTGACCACCTGCGGAGCAGCACTGACACCCTCGGCGCCCATTTCGGCATTTCCGCCCGCAAAGAAGAAATAGGAGGAGACCGCAGCCCAGACAAGCGCCACGATACCCTCGGTAATCATAGCCCCGTAGAAGACCGGACGTCCGAGGCTCTCATTCTTCATGCAGCGCGCCATCAGCGGGGACTGGGTAGAGTGGAAACCGCTCACCGCACCGCAGGCAATCGTGATGAAAAGTACGGGGAAGATGCTTCCGGAAGACGGGGCACGGTTCTGCAGCCCGCTCCAGAGCTCCGGCATGCCTGAAGGCCACTTTGCAAACAGGCAGGCAAGCAGGGCCACCGCCATGAAGAGGAGGGCAATGGCAAAGACCGGATAGAGTTTGGCGATGATCTTGTCAATCGGCACAAGGGTGGCTATCACATAGTAAACCAGCACTATGAGCACCCAGATGAAGGTGGTGTCCAGGGCCGGGGTGGATGTGAAAGACCCGAGGATGAGCGCCGGGCTGTAAACGAACACCGCTCCGACAAAAAGCAGCATCACACCGGAGAAAACTATCGACACGGTTTTTGCCTTCGGGTGGAGGTGCTCCCCGACAAGCTCCGGCAGACCGGCTCCCCCGCTGCGCACCGAAAGCATGCCCATCATGTAGTCGTGGACGGCACCGGCGAAAATACATCCCAGGACTATCCACAGATAGCAGGAAGGGCCGAACTTGGCTCCCATGATGGCTCCGAAGATAGGGCCTGTGCCCGCGATATTGAGAAACTGGATCATAAACACCTTCCACGAAGGAAGAGGGATGAAATCCAGTCCGTCCGTTTTGCTGTATGCAGGGGTCTTCCTGCTTTTGTCCGGGCCGAAGACCTTTTCGGCCAGCCTTCCGTAGAGCATATAACCCAATACCAGGGCCAGAATGCTGATAATAAGGGTTATCATTGTCTGATTGCTGAATCCCTACCTGTTGTCCTCTTCAAGAGTATGGAACGAGCTTCCGTCGAAACAATGGGTGCATATCCTGCACTTTGGAAGACCGATTGCCTCGACTATCGACTCGATTTTGCTGAACTTGAGCGAATCGAGATTGAGCCGGCGCGCAATCTCGGCAACCATCCTGACGTACTTCGGGGAATCAGTCCTGGCATACTCTTCCACATTGTCTGCATTTCCTCCCTCGAGATCGGCGATGATGCGCCTTGTGATGAGCTCCATCTCGCTCTTGCTTGCGGAGAAATTGACGAACGGGCAGGCGTACAGGAGCGGAGGACAGGCAATCCTCATATGCACCTCCTTCGCACCGAGTTCGTGGAGACGCTTTGTACTGTCCTTCAGCTGGGTGCCCCTCACGATGCTGTCATCGCAGAAAAGTACCCTCTTGCCGCTGAGGATGTCATCGTTGGGAATCAGCTTCATCTTGGCGACGAGATTCCTCATCTCCTGGTTGACAGGCATAAATGAGCGCGGCCAGGTCGGGGTGTACTTGCATATGCCCCTCTTGTAAGGCACATTGTGGCCCTCGGCATATCCGATGGCCATTCCGATGCCGCTGTCAGGGATGCCGCTTACGTAATCCACCTCCGTCTCATCCTCACTTCCCATTATCCGTCCGGTCATATTGCGCATCTGCTCGACATTGCGGCCCTCGTAGAAACTTGTCGGGAAACCGTAGTAGATCCACAGGAACGAGCATATCTGCATCCCCTTGTTGGCCTGACGCAGGACCTCATAGCCGTCGGGACTGATGCGGACGATTTCTCCCGGACCGAGATAATGGTCTATTCCGTAACCGAGATTGGCAAAGGAAGTGGTCTCGCTTGCCACCGCCATCGCCCCGTCCTTTTTTCCTATGATGAGCGGGGTCCTTCCCCAGTTGTCCCTTGCTGCGATTATTCCGTTTTCGGTCAGCAGAAGCAGGGAGCAGGAGCCCTTGATTGTCCTGAAGACATTCTCGATACCCTCCACTATGTCGCGTCCCTGGATGATGAGCAGGGATATGAGCTCGGTCTGGTTGATTTTTCCGCTGCTGAATTCGCTCAGGGGCATATTCCTGTCCAGAAGATCCTTCGATATGTCATCAAGGTTGTTGACCTTTGCCACCGTCACAATCGCAAACCTTCCGAGATGCGATTTCATCAGGAGCGGCTGCGCGTCAGTGTCGCTGATGACACCTATACCGGCGCTGCCCTTGAATTTGGAAAGTTCCGCTTCGAACTTGGTCCTGAAATAGGATGACTCAAGACTGTGGATGCTCCTGTTGAAGCCGTCGGCCTCGCTGTAGGTAGCCATACCGGCACGGTGGGTGCCGAGGTGTGAGTGGTAGTCAGTTCCGTAGAAAAGGTCGGAGATGCATTCGCTCTCCCTGGAAATTGATCCGAAAATTCCGCCCATGATTCTATGCCCGTTTTTTGAGGTTGCAAAGGTATGAATTCGATTGCGTTTGAGCAAGATTTTTTTGCTATCTTTGAAAATTCGCAAACAAAAAAACCGCCACTTATGATCAGCACAGGAGACAGGATGCCTTCATTCAGGATGGAGGCCCACGATGGACAGATCATCGATTCGGAGTCCCTCGCGGGGACAAAGACCGTCATATATTTCTATCCGGCCGACAGCACGCCCGGTTGTACAGCGGAAGCATGCAACCTCCGGGACAACTACGGGCGCTTCCTCGCAGAAGGCTACAGGATAATCGGAGTCAGCAAGAACTCCCTTGCATCGCACCGCAAGTTTGCGCTCAACAATTCGCTCCCGTTCCCTCTCCTGTCAGACCCGGACCATGTGCTCATGGAGCAGTTCGGAGCCTGGGGCGAGAAGAAATTCTGCGGGAAGGTGAGTATGGGGACGCTGCGCAGGACCTATGTATTCGACAGCGACCTCATCTGCACGAAAATCATCGAAAAAGTGGATACCAAAAACCACAGCGAACAGATTCTCTGAGGATTCCCTACTTGAGCACCCGGACAGGATGCTCTGCATCAAGGAATCAATAAAAGCCAAAGCACAAAAGCGGCCGACCTTCCGGTCAGCCGCCTTTTGTAGCCCCACGAGGAATCGAACCTCGATTTAAAGTTTAGGAAACTTCCGTTCTATCCGTTGAACTATGAGGCCATGTCTCTCTATGTCAAGAGACTCCGAAGAACATTATTCTGCGCTCTTCTCGATAATCTGGCGTCCCCTGTAATAGCCGCACTCAGGGCATACCCTGTGATACATTACGGTAGCACCGCAATTAGGGCAGGTAGCCAGTGTAGGAACAGCCGCGAAGTCGTGAGTTCTTCTCTTGTCCCTTCTCTGCTTTGAGATTTTGTGTTTCGGATGTGCCATTGTTATATACTTTTTAAATTTTTAATTCAAATTACCCTTTTCCAGCAGATCCTTCAATGCTGCAAAAGGATTGTCTCCGCCATCTTCCGCCGGACTTTCCTCCGGCATCCGGTTTTCGAAGTCTTCCGCATCCCCCTTGATGAACCTGAGAGCGTCAGGATTGCATTCCCCGTCGGGATGGACTTTCTGCAGGGGCATGGAGAGAATGACATAGTCATAGACCGTCTGGGACAGGTCAAACTCTGCGGCATCTGCCGGAAGATAGACCACCTCCCTTTCTGACGGGTCAGCCCCGGACGGCTCCTGCGCAGGCTCATCGCCCCACTTTACGCTCAGCCTGACATCCCTGCTGACATCAAGGGTCACCGGTTCGAGGCATCTGTCACACGGGACTGTAACCGTCCCCTCAATGACGAAGTCGATGCCGGTATAACCGCCTGACTTCTCCACGCAACCCTCGACAGACACGTCTGCATCAAGGATTTCGGAATTGTCGAAATTGGCAAAGAACTCTTTTCCCGCGTGTATGGAAAATGCTTTTTTCCCGGCACGCAATCCATTTAAGGCTATGCAAAAACTCCCGTTCACGACGCGATAAACAGATTTAAGGGATGCAAAGATACAAAAAACTTTTGAATTAACAATCTTCCTGGTCAGATTTTCTCTTTCTATCGAGCGGATCGAGCAAAATCTTGCGTATTCTCATATGATGAGGGGTCACTTCCACGTATTCGTCCTCCTGGATGTACTCGAGAGCTTCCTCAAGCGAGAACTTGATTGCAGGAGGAAGAACTATCTTTTCGTCGCTTCCTGCCGCACGCACATTGGTAAGCTTCTTGGTCTTGCAGATGTTGACATTGAGGTCACGCTCCCTCGTATGTTCACCGACAACCTGGCCGCCATAAATCTCCTCGCCCGGCTCGACGAAGAATTTTCCCCTGTCGAGAAGCTTGTTCATCGAATATGCAATCGCCTCGCCGGTTTCCAGGGACACGAGGGAGCCGTTGGTACGGCGTTCGATGTCACCCTTGTACGGCTGGTATTCCTTGAGCCTGTGGGCCATCACGGCCTCCCCCTGGGTGGCTGTGAGAAGGTTGCTCCTGAGTCCCATGATGCCCCTGGTAGGGATGTCAAACTCGAGCAGGGTGCGGTCGGTACGCGGTTCCATCCTGAGCAGGGCACCCTTGCGGCGTGTCACCATCTCGATGCAGGTACCCACGAACCCCTCCGGCACCTCTATTGTAAGCTCCTCCACCGGTTCGCACCGCTGGCCGTTGATTGTCTTGTCAAGCACCTTCGGCTGGCCCACCTGCAGCTCGAAACCCTCGCGGCGCATAGTCTCGATGAGCACCGACAGATGGAGCACTCCCCTTCCGTACACCACGAAAGAATCGGCATTGAGACCCGGTTTCACCCTGAGCGCAAGATTCTTTTCCAGCTCACGGTCAAGCCTGTCCTTGATATGGCGCGAGGTCACGAACTTGCCGTCCTTTCCGAAGAAAGGCGAGTTGTTGATCGTGAAGAGCATGCTCATTGTAGGCTCGTCAACGGCAATCGGAGGAAGGGCCTCCGGATTTTCGAAGTCGGCAATGGTGTCCCCGATCTCGAAGCCTTCCACTCCCACCACGGCGCAGATGTCTCCGCACTGCACTTCATCGACATTCTTCTTTCCGAGGCCGTCAAAGACCATAAGCTGCTTGATCTTCTGCTTCTCCACTATGTCATACCTCTTGCAGAGGCTGATGTTCATCCCGGTCCTGAGGCTGCCCCTGGTGATGCGTCCCACCGCGATTCTTCCCACATACGGGGAATATTCGAGCGAGGAGATGAGCATCTGGGGAGTGCCCTCGACCTGCTGCGGTGCCGGAATCACCTCCAGGATGGTATCCAGAAGAGGGGTAATGTCGCTTCCCGGCTGCTTCCAGTCAAGGGACATCCATCCCTGCTTTGCACTGCCGTAAACAGTCCTGAAGTCCAGCTGGTCCTCATTGGCATTGAGGGCGAACATAAGGTCGAACACTTCTTCCTGCACCTCGTCCGGGCGGCAGTTGGGCTTGTCCACCTTATTTATTACGACAACGGGCTTCTTTCCGAGGTCGAGCGCCTTCTGGAGCACGAAACGCGTCTGCGGCATACAGCCTTCAAATGCATCCACGAGAAGGAGTACACCGTCCGCCATATTGAGGACCCTCTCCACCTCGCCTCCGAAGTCGCTATGGCCCGGAGTATCGATTATATTGATTTTGACACCTTTATATACTACCGAAACATTCTTTGCGAGAATGGTGATGCCTCTTTCCCTTTCGAGGTCGTTGTTGTCGAGGATGAGCTCCCCGAGGTTTTCAGGCTTGCGAACCAGATTTGCCTGATAGATCATCCTGTCCACGAGGGTGGTCTTGCCGTGATCGACGTGGGCGATGATCGCTATGTTCCTAACATCCATAAGGTCTATTTGTTACTTAGAAAAATCTGACAAAAATACGCATTTCCGATAAAAATATGAAAAAATAGACGTATTTTTGTACTTCAATCCGAACAATATGACTGAAAAAATCATCATTCTCGATTGCGGTTCGCAGCTGACGCAGCTGATAGGCCGCCGTCTCAGGGAGCTGAACGTCTATTGCGAGATCCAGCCATACAGCAAAGCCCCGGCAACGGATGCCTCCGTCAAGGGAGTCATCCTCTCCGGCAGTCCTTGCTCGGTACGTCAGGAAAACGCACCGAAGATGGCTCTGGAGACATTCAAGGGACGTATTCCGGTGCTCGGCATCTGCTATGGGGCCCAATATCTTGCCCAGAACTACGGCGGCAAGGTGGAAGGATCGGTTGCAAGGGAGTACGGTCGCGCGATTCTTGAAATCACAGACACCTCCTCCCCGCTTTTCAAGGGCGTGTCGAAAAGCTCCCAGGTATGGATGTCACACGGTGACACAATCTCCTCCCTCCCGGAAGGCTGCAGGGTTCTCGCCTCCACTTCCGATGTAGAAAATGCCGCATTCCGCTTCCCGGACGAGGATACATATGGTGTCCAGTTCCATCCGGAGGTATTCCATACTGTTGAAGGCACAAAGATTCTCGCCAATTTCGCCCTCGACATCTGCGGATGCAGGGGAGACTGGACCAGCGAGTCATTCATCGACACCTCAGTCAGCGAGATGCGCGAAAAAATCGGCAGCGACAAGGTCATCCTCGGATTGAGCGGAGGAGTTGACTCGACGGTTGCAGCCGTTCTCCTCAACAGGGCAATCGGCCACAACCTCACCTGCATTTTCGTCAACAACGGCCTTCTCCGCAAGAACGAGTTCGAAGACGTGATGGCCTCCTACAAGGATATGGGCCTCAATGTCATAGGGGCGGACGCTTCCGCCGAATTCCTTTCCGCACTTGCCGGGGTGTCCGACCCGGAAACCAAGCGCAAGATCATCGGAAAGCTGTTCGTCGAGACCTTTGACAAATATGCCAGCCGGATTGAAGGCGCACGCTGGCTTGCACAGGGCACCATCTACCCTGACGTGATCGAGTCCGCCGGCATACCTGGAGTAGCCAGCAAGATCAAGTCCCACCACAACGTGGGCGGCCTTCCGGAGAAGATGAACCTCAAGATTGTGGAGCCTCTGCGCATGCTTTTCAAAGATGAGGTACGCCGTGTAGGAAGGGCCCTCGGCATCAGGGAAGAGCTTGTGGGAAGGCATCCTTTCCCGGGACCGTCGCTTGCCATAAGGATTATCGGTGACGTAACTGAAGAGAAGCTCAGGGTGCTCCGCGAGGCGGACGACATCTTCATCAGGGGCCTTCGCAACTATGACTGCACCTCGCTCCACATACCTTCGGCTTCCGACCCGAGAATCGAGGCCAAAAACCTTTATGAAGCCATCTGGCAGGCCGGAGTCATCCTTCTTCCTGTCAAGAGCGTCGGGGTAATGGGCGACGAGCGCACCTACGAAAATCCTGTCGCACTCAGGGCAGTGGTATCGACTGACGCAATGACGGCCGACTGGTTCCACTTCCCTTACGACTTCCTCGCCGATGTCAGCAACGAGATCATCAACAAGGTCCGCGGGGTCAACCGCGTAGTCTATGACATCTCGTCGAAACCGCCTGCAACCATCGAATGGGAATAAGAAGTTGCCTTTCAACTTCCCGAATATACTGAAAAAGAGAGGCTTCCGGATGGCCGGAAGCCTCTCTTTTTATATCATAAGTCCCTGTTTATCAAATCATAAGTCCATGTCGCACCTTTGCGGCAGCCTCCGGTCCGAGGACATGCTCCACTATTGCAAGACCGAAATCGATGGCGCATCCTGCTCCGCGGCCGGTGATGACATTGCCGTCACGGACTGCCGGTGCCTTGACATAGATTCCTCCCTTTTCCGCGGTAAGGCCCTCAAAGCCGTCAAATGCCGTAAATCTCTTTCCTGCAATCCCTTCAAGCTGCGAGAGGACAAGTCCGGGAGCCGCACAGATTGCAGCCACCGTCCCCCCTTCAGCATAATGCCCGTTCATCATCTCAATCAGTTCTTCGCACGCTGCCAGATGCTTTGTGCCGGGCATTCCTCCAGGGAATATCATCACGTCTTCCGCAGAAGCTCCCCTTTCAACCTCATCTGCAAAATCCTCCCAGATCATATCGGCAACGACGGTCACCCCGTGGGAACCGGTCACGAACGGCTGCGGAACCTCTTCTGCAGGAAGTGTGACTGTGCAGGCCTCGAGGCCTGCCCGCCTGAGGATGTCAAGAGTGACGAGTGCCTCGGATTCCTCGAATCCGTCGGCAAGAAATATGTGGATTCCTTTCATATGGATGATTATTTTCTGATCACTGTCCTTTCGATTCTTCTCGGGACGGAAGTCATTATCTCATAAGGTATTGTACCCAGGATAGACGCAAGCTCCGACACAGTCGGGTCATCCCCGAACACCGTGACGGTATCTCCCGGCTCGGCAGGCACTCCCGTGACATCAAGCATGCACATATCCATACAGATGTTGCCGATTGTCGGGACCCTGTGCCCGTTGAGCATAAAGGAGGCCCTTCCGCATCCGAGATGGCGGTCTATTCCGTCGGCATATCCCACAGGAATCGTGGCAATGGTCGTTCCTCCCGGGGCTATATGGCCATGACGGTTGTAGCCGATGGTATCGTCCGGTGACGTCAGATGCTTGACCTGCAATATTTTGCATTTAAGTGAGGCAACCGGGGCGAGCTTTACTCCGGGCACTGCGCTGATCCCGTAGATCCCGATGCCGAGACGGACCATATCAAACTGATACTGCGGGAAACGTTCAATGCCGGCAGAGTTAAGTATATGATACATCGGCCTGTAGCCTATTGCTGACGTTATCAGGTCGGCATTCCTGCCGAAAAGGCTGATCTGGCCCAGCGTGAATTCATCCTCCGCAGGGTCCTCGGCGGCAGCAAGGTGGGAATACACCGATTTCACCTTCACATAAGGGCATCCCGCGAGAAACCTGCACAACTCTTCGAGCTCATCCGACATGAAGCCGAGACGGTGCATGCCGGTATCAAGCTTGATGTGGACCGGATAGTCTTTCAATCCCCTGGCCTTCAATACTTCACAGAAGGCCTTGAGGGTATAGAGATTGGGGATGCCGGGCTCGAGACGGTTGTCTGTCATCTCCTCGAAGAAGTCGGTCCCTGCCGTCAGGACTATTATCGGCAGGCTGATACCGTTGCTGCGCAGTTCCACGCCCTCCACAGGGTAAGCGACCGCGAGATAGTCTGCTCCGGCCTTCTGCATCATGTAGGCAAATTCGACGGCACCGTGACCGTAGGCGTTCGCCTTCACAAGCACGAGGAGCCGCGTTGACGGATTGAGCCTCGACCTGAAATATCTGTAGTTTACAAGGCAGTTGGGGAGCCTGAGCTCCAGCCTCGAAAAATCTTCATTGTTCATTTGCCGGATGCAGATTGATGGATTGGCAGGCTAATCGCGCCGTGAGGCAAGACCGATATAGTACAGAAGGGTTGCAAGCGAGCCGATGGCCGCAATAACATAGGTATATGCCGCCCATTTGAGCGCATCAATCGCCATAGGTTTGGTGACGCTGTCTGCTATATTGTTGGAAGTAAGCCAGTTGATTGCACGATAGCTGGCATTGATTTCGACCGGAAGGGTGACTAGGCTGAAAAGGGTGGTCATCGCGAAGAGGGCGATTCCGAGATACAGCAGCGCCGGGGTGATGTTGATCATTATGACCCCAATCAAAAGCACCCACTGAACCGTCGAATTGCAGAAGCTCACAACCGGCACGAGGGCCGAACGGAGCTTGACCGGCGCATAGCCTGTGGCATGCTGGATGACGTGTCCGCACTCGTGGGCAGCCACGGCGGCCGCAGCAATCGAGTTGCCTTCATAGACGCTCCTGCTGAGGTTGACGGTCTTTGTCTGCGGATTGTAGTGGTCAGTGAGCTGGCCTTCGATACATTCCACACGGACATCATATATACCGTTCTGGCGGAGCATCATGCTGGCGATCTCCGCACCTGTCATCCCGTTTGAGTTCCTTACCCGTGAATATTTGCCGAATCTGCTCTGGAGGGTATTCTGGACTATGAAGCTCAATACCATCACCAGGATCATTATTAACCAGATGTTCATTTTTCCTTTGTTTTAATATGCCGGATAACAAAAATAGCAATTCTCGTTCCTTATTCCAAATTGCCATGAGGGTTTCAGTTTCCGGCAGGATGCCGGAAGGGATACTGACAATGTGTCATACCGCCATTTCAGGGAATATCCCCAATAATCAACAATTGAAGATTCCCCCCCCAAAAAAACAACAAGCCGGACTAACCGTCCAGCTTGTTGCCTTTTTCATCGTAGAATTCATTTTGCAGGACAGAAAAGTCGGTCACTTCCGACAGATTGATCTTGCACTTGTACTTTTTCTTCCATCTCGTAAGATAAGACGATCCCATAAGTCCCTTTGTCCTTGTAAGATAGGAGCCGAGAATAGGACTCACCTTCAGGGTCAGCACCTTCGCACCGTTCTGCGACACATAGTAGGAAAGCCTTCTTTCGATCTGCTCGTCGATGATTACGCTCGAAGCAATCTTTCCGGTGCCGTGGCAGACAGGACACACCTCCGTGGTGTTGATTTCCGTTGCCGGGCGCACCCTCTGGCGGGTAATCTGCATAAGACCGAACTTGGTAAGCGGCAGCACATTGTGTTTTGCGCGGTCCTGGCTCATAAGCTCCACCATATATTTGTAGAGCTCGTTGCGGTGTTCGCCGGATTCCATATCGATGAAGTCCACAATCACGATGCCGCCCATATCGCGCAGCCTCAGCTGCCTTGCAATCTCTTCAGCCGCATAGCGGTTCACCTCGTAGGTGTTTTCCTCCTGCTCCTTTGTCTTGGCACGGATTCCGCTGTTGACATCCACAACGTTCAGCGCTTCTGTCGATTCGATTACCAGATATGCTCCCTGCTTGATCGGAACAACCTTTCCGAAGGAGCTCTTGATCTGTCTCGTGACTTCGAAATGGTCGAAAATAGGTTCCTTCCCGTCATAGAGCTTGACTATCTTCTCCTGGTCCGGAGAAATCCTCGCTATGTAACGTCTCACCTCTTCATACTCCTTCGCGTCATTGACATAGATGTCAGTGAAAGAGTCATTGAGCAGGTCGCGGAGGATGGTGGTCGTCTTGCTGTACTCTGCAAAGAGCGGCTGCACGCCTTTGGACTGCGACAATTTTCGCCAGGAACCTTCCCACTTGGAAATGAGCGCCTTGAGTTCGTTTACGAGGACTGCCGCATTCTTTCCTTCCGCTGCAGTGCGGATGATGGCGCCGTAGTTGGCCGGGAGGATGCTCCTGACAAGTGTTTCAAGTCTTTTCTTTTCTTCTCTCGAAGAAATCTTCTGGGATACGCTCACCTTTTCGGCGAAAGGGAGCAGAACAATGTTTCTTCCTGCTAATGAAATCTCCGCAGTCAGTCTCGACCCTTTGGTGGAAATCGGCTCCTTTACAATCTGCACGACCAGCATCTGGTCCTTCTTGAGGACATTCTCGATGCGTCCCTCCTTCTCGAGGATGGGGCCGAGCTTTATCGAGGAGAATACCTCACCCGCATTGACATTCGGGTTGGTCCTTCTCACAAACTCGTCAAACGCCGTAAAGTACAGACCCAGGTCCAGATAGTGTATAAAGGCCTCTTTTTCATCACCGATGTCCACAAAGGCAGCATTCAGGGCAGGCATCACTTTCTTGACTTTTCCGAGATACACATCTCCGACGCCCAGTGTCCTCCCTGTGCTGGACTCCTTGTTGAGCTCGATCAGCCTGTGGTTTTCCATAAGCGCGATATGCACTTCGGACGGCTGCACGTCAACAATCAGTTCTTTTAAAGCTTCCTTTTCAGACTCCATCGGGAATTTCAATGTTAGGATAATAAAAAAGGGCCAGCCGGCTCCTCCGGTCAGCCCCTCTCTTTTAGCAGACTGCTAAAATGGCAGACTCAGAAGAATTACTTCTTCTTATGTCTGTTCTTGCGCAAACGCTTTTTGCGTTTGTGCGTCGCCATCTTATGTCTTTTTCTTTTTTTACCGCTTGGCATATTGATATGATTTTTTAAAGATTATTTCTTTACTGCTGCGACGAAAACCTTGGCAGGCTTGAAAGCCGGAATAGCGTGTGCAGGGATGGTGATGGTAGTCTTCTCCTTGATGTTCCTGGCCGTCTTTTCTGCCCTCTGCTTGATGATGAAGCTGCCGAAACCGCGGAGATAAACAGGCTCACCGTTGACAAGTGAAGTCTTCACACTCTCCATAAAAGATTCAACAACCCTCAGTACGGTTGTCTTTTCTATACCGGTTGACTTAGCAACCTCATTTACAATTTCTGCCTTTGTCATAATTAATTTTTTAAGAAGTTTTTACATTTAAGGTGCTACCTCTTTTTCGTTTGAACGGCAAAGTTAAACTGAATTTTTGCAATTTCCAACATCGGAATACGATTTTTTACTCATTATTGCCCAATAATCACGCATTTTCGCAATGGCACGGTCGTTGACCATATAATGTCCGGATTGTCGGAACGCCGCCATTATGACAAAATGGCAGAAAGGGGCGTCATACCGCCGCACCCCACCCCTGACAAACCCGGACTGACCGCAAACGAACGGAATGAATATGAAAAAAAATATAAACAACGACGCAATTTCCGCCTCAGGAGCGGAAGTGAGCATTATCCCGGTAATGACCGGTGAAGGACCTGCGCAGCTTGACCTGGGCACTGTGCCGGAGAACGTACCTGTCCTCGCGCTGAGGAATGTCGTGCTCTTCCCGGGCACGATTTATCCCGTGACAATCGGAAGGGAGAAGTCTGTCAGGCTCATACAGGAAGTACAGAAGACCAACGGGTATTTCATCGCCGCACCGCAGACAGACATCACAGTCGAGGACCCCAAGGACCTGCAGGTACTGTCGCCTTTCGGCACGCTGGCAAAGGTTGTCCGCACCTTCGAGATGCCGGACGGCACGCTTTCGGCCGTAATCCAGAGCTACACCCGCGCATACATAAAGTATATTTCCGAGACCGAGCCTTTCCTCAAGGGAAGGATCATGGTCCTTGAAGATACGGCTGCCGACATGGATGACTCATTCATCAAGATGCTCAGCGAGTCCATCAAGGAAAAGGCCGCGATGGTGCTGCGCGGTTCCGGCATCATGGGCCCGGACGTGAGCAACGCGATGAACATGATCCACGATTTCTCATTCCTTGTCAATTTCATCGCCACCACCGTCGAGACTGACGTAGAGGAGAACCTCGACGCCAAGATACGCCTCCTCGAGACAGGCGACATCAAGGAAAGGGGCATGGAACTGCTCTCAATCCTCGACAAGATGAACAGGCTTGCGGAAATCAAGCAGGAAATCAACGCCAAGGTCAAGAGCGAAATCGACCAGCAGCAGAGGGAGTATTTCCTCAACAACCAGCTCCGCACCATCCAGGAGGAGCTCGGAATGGACGAGGACGAGGAAATCGGACGCCTGCGCAAGGCTGCCAAGGACAAGGAATGGTCTGCAGAGACGGCGGAGCTTTTCGAGAAGGAGCTCGCCAAGCTTGAAAGATACAATCCGTCCTCGCCGGAATACAGCATCCAGTACAACTTCCTCCAGTTTATGGTAGAGCTCCCGTGGAACAGTACCAGCAAGGACAATTTCGACCTTGCGCACGCGCAGAAGGTGCTGGACGCAGACCATTACGGGCTCGAGAAAGTCAAGGAGCGCATCATCGAATATCTTGCGGTGCTTTCGCTAAAAGGAGACCTCAAGTCCCCTATCCTCTGCCTTTACGGCCCTCCGGGAGTGGGAAAGACCAGCCTCGGCAAATCCATAGCCAAGGCCCTCGGCAGAAAATATGTGAGGATTTCGCTCGGCGGCATGCATGACGAGTCCGAAATCCGCGGCCACAGGAAAACCTACGTCGGGGCGCTTCCGGGACGAATCCTCAACGGCATCCACCGCGCCGGGACATCCAACCCGGTGATGGTGCTTGACGAAATAGACAAGCTCGCCTCCGACTACAAGGGAGACCCTTCATCGGCCCTTCTTGAAGTGCTGGACCCGGAGCAGAACACCACCTTCCACGACAACTACCTCGATATGGACTACGACCTGTCGAAAGTGATGTTCATCACCACGGCCAACACAATCAACAACATACAGCCAGCCCTCCTGGACAGGATGGAGCTCATCAACGTGACAGGCTACCTTGCCGAGGAAAAGGTGGAAATCGCAAAGAAGCACCTTGTCCCGAAACAGGTCAAGGAGCACGGGCTCGACAGGAAACAGCTCAAGCTGGACAAGGCCACGATTCCGGCCATAATCGACAATTACACGCACGAATCCGGAGTCCGCGGACTTGAAAAGCAGATTGCGAAACTCGCGCGAGTGACGGCAAGGAAGGTGGCAACCGGCGAGACTCTTCCGTCAAGCATCAAGCCTGCAGACCTCAAGGAATACCTCGGACTGCCGACCTCCTTCCACGACAGGCAGGAGGGCAACGAAGGCGTCGGGATCGTCACCGGTCTTGCGTGGACCGCAATGGGAGGTGAGATCCTGTTTATCGAAAGCTCCGTCAGCCCGGGCAAGGGCGTGCTTACGATGACCGGCAACCTCGGAGACGTGATGAAGGAGTCCGCCACCATCGGCTACCAGTGGATAAAGGCCCACACGGATGTAGTGGGAATGGACGCCAAGACATTCTCGGAGAAGGACATACATGTTCACGTGCCTGAAGGGGCCACACCTAAGGACGGTCCTTCCGCCGGCATTACGATGGTTGCCTCGATGGTGTCCGCGTTCAGCGGGAAAAAGCCGAAATCCAAGGTTGCCATGACCGGGGAGATGACCCTCAGGGGCAAGGTTCTCCCTGTAGGCGGCATCAAGGAGAAGATACTTGCAGCCAAAAGGTCCGGCGTGGAAACCATAATAATTTGCGAAGACAACAGAAAAGATATCGAGGACATCAATGAAAAATACATAAAAGGCCTTACCTTTGTGTACGTCAATACTGTCAACGACGTACTGGATTATATTTTCAATTGATGGAAGTCAATATCGAACAGACCTGGAAAGACGCACTGGGGAGCGAATTCGGCAAGCCGTATTTTGCATCCCTGGTGCGTTTCCTGCACGGGGAGAAGGATGCAGGAAAGGTGATTTACCCTCCCGGAAGCCTGATTTTCAACGCTTTCAGGCTTACTCCGGCAGACAGGGTCAAGGTCGTCATTCTCGGCCAGGACCCCTATCACGGACCGGGACAGGCAATGGGACTGTCGTTTTCCGTGCCCGACGGAATAGCGGCTCCCCCCTCCCTGAAAAACATTTTCAAGGAGATTTCCGCCGACCTCGGGGTGACCATGAGCGGCAGCACGGACCTTACGCCGTGGGCAAGGCAGGGAGTACTAATGCTCAATTCTATCCTGACGGTGGAAGCCGGCAGGGCTGCCTCCCACAGCAGAATCGGCTGGCAGGAATTTACCGATGCGGTCATCAGATACCTCTCCGACAACCGCTCCGGCATCATTTTCATGCTCTGGGGCAATTATGCCAGGAGCAAAAAGGCACTGATCGACACCTCACGGCACACCGTACTCGAGGCGGCGCACCCTTCACCGCTTGCAGGAGGGGCATTTTTCGGATGCAGGCATTTTTCAAAGGCAAATGAAATTCTCCGCCAGGAGGGTCTGGACCCGATTGACTGGAGGCTATAGACAATGATACAATGACCAGGACAGCTTTGTTTCCCGGATCGTTCGATCCGTTTACGGCAGGCCACCAGAATATTCTGCGCAGGGCACTGACAATGTTCGACGAAGTCTATGTGGCTGTGGGAATCAACCAGGACAAGCGCGGCTTCTTTTCAATGGACCAGCGCATGGACATCATCCGCCAGGCCACGAAGGACATGGCGGGGGTGAAGGTGATAAAATACAAGAACCTCACAATCGACACCTGCAAAGAGCTGGGCATCAAGCATATGGTCCGCGGTGTGAGAAACATGCTCGATTTCGAGACGGAAAGGAGCATTGCCGACATGAACAGGAGGCTCGCTCCCGACATCGAGACCATCATAATACCTACCTCGCAGGAGTTTGCGCACATCTCCTCTTCGGCCGTAAGGGACATTCTCCGTCACCACGGGGACACCTCGCTGTTCCTGCCGGAGGGAGTTACGCTTCCGGAGCCGGACACAAAATAAACCTTCTTTGCAATGATACGGAAAATCCTCACCGCCCTGGCCGCAGGGCTTCTGCTATCCATAGCCTCACCAGGCCGTGATTTCGACACCACGGCCGTCAACAATATGATTGACAAGTACCTGGCGTCAATCGAAAAGATGAGTGTCAGGGAAAAGTCTTTCGAATGTGACTTCATGCTGGACAAGTGCGAGGATGAAGACATCCGCAACTACACTGCAGTGAGGCTCTACAGCCATTTCCTCAGCTCGAAGCTTATGGGCGACGAGGGCGTTGCAGTCCATCTTGCCGACGAATGGTTCATCCCCGGCAAGGTGTCATTCGCAGGCGGCATCGACCTTGTCAACGCGAGGATATTCGCCGAGTTCAACCGCAGTTCCCTCATCGGATGCAGGGCTCCGTCGCTGAAGCTTGAGACCCCTTCCGGAGAAGTCCGCGAGGCTCTCGGCACCGCCATTGATTCATCAGGGCTCGCAGACGGGTGCCGGAGGCTCAGGGTCCTGTATTTCTATGACACGGAATGTGCAGCCTGCAAGGTGGAGACGCCGCTCCTGAGGAAAATGATTTCTGACAGGAAGGCTGACGTGGAGCTTGTGGCGGTGTATTGCGGGGCCAACCGGGATGCCTGGGACGGCTATCGCCCATATCTCGACACCGAAGGCCCGGCGCACACGAGCCACTACTGGGACCCTGAAGTGGGCTCCGGCTTCCAGATGAAATACGGGGTGCTGCAGACGCCGAAGATGTTCCTGCTCGGGAGGGACGGCACAATACTCGGAAGAGGTCTTGACACAGAGGCACTTGCAAAGCTCCTGGACATCTACGGGAGCGCTTCGGAGCTCTCCTACGGCGAATATGACAACATGATGAGAATGTACCGGATGACCTCCGGGCTGCCCGCCGACAGCATCATGGTGCTTGCGGACCATATCGAGCGCAGGACGCTTACGGAGCATAGTGACACCGTCAATTTCCGCCAGCTCACGGGAGACCTTCTCTATTGCCTCGGGACCTTCATTTCCGAAGAAAATGCAAAGGCTGCACAGCAGCTGATCGCCACAAAGATAAAAGGACGGAGGGATATATGGAGCTCGAAGAACGATTCCCTTCAGGTCATAGGGTTTGCAAATATGCTGGATGACCTGCTGGGCCTCTGCCCGGTCGGCGAACGGCTCCCGTCAATCACGGTTCCGGGGGTTCTGGACGGAAAACCGGGAAGATACAACCTCAGGAAAATGCGCAACACCTACATCATTTTCCACCTTCCGGGATGCTATGACTGCCAGCGCAACCTGGAGGCTGCCGGAAAGATGGACATCAGGTCGCTGACAATCGACATTGACAGCATCCGGGAGAATGAACCGGAGCTTTTCGAAACGCTCACCCAATCCATTGACCTTTCAGGCCTTCCTTTCATCATGACAACCGACAGGAAGGGCCGCGTGACGAGAAAATATGTCAGCCTCATCGGCGAAGATGAATCCGGTGATTAAGAAGCTGTCCTGAAATTATTTGCCCCGACTGCTTGGAGAATGAAGAATTTTGTTTATCTTTGCGGTCCGAAATAAAAAGGAGGTGATTTTACAATGATTATAGTTCCTATCAAAGAAGGTGAGAACATCGAAAGGGCTCTTAAGAGATTCAAGAGGAAATTCGAGAAGACAGGCGCAATCCGTGAGCTTCGCGCAAGGAAGAACTTTGTCAAGCCTTCCGTAAAGAAAAGGGAGCAGCTGCAGAAAGCTATCTATGTGCAGCATCTTCAGCTCGAGGACGAGCAGTAATTCTCTCCTTAATAATTGAAATCCGGAAGGGCAGCCAGTGAGGCCGCCCTTTCTGTTTTGTATTATCGGCAAGGTTTCCCCGCAAGCCGCATCCGCTGCGGAGGATTATTCCGGAGAGCTGATCATCTCAATGAACTTCGGCATTCCGGCTGTGGCGACCTCGCGGATATGGGTGATGCGCTTGTCGTGCCTCAGGTTGACATCCTGGGGGTCAATCACATAGACGGAGCAGTCAGGACCCGCGTAGCGGTACAGCCCTGCGGCAGGATAGACCGAAAGCGACGAGCCCACAATCAGCAGGATGTCGGCCTGCAACACATAATCTATTGCCCTTTCAATCTTCGGGACAGCCTCCCCGAACCACACGATGTGGGGCCGGAGCTGCGAGCCGTTGGGAGCCTTGTCCCCGAGACGGATGTCCTCATAGTGAAGGTCAATGACCTCCGCCTCCGAAAACGATTCATCATAGACACCATGCTCCGGGCGCGCCTTGTCAAGCTCTCCGTGAAGATGGACAACCCTTGTGCTGCCTGCCCTTTCATGGAGATTGTCCACATTCTGGGTGATGACTGTCACATCATAATCCTTTTCAAGCGAGGCAATTGCATAATGGGCTGCATTCGGCCTGGCGTCACGCAGCTGGTGGCGCAATCCGTTGTAGAAATCAAGCAGCAGCCCCCTGTCACGGTACCATCCGTCAATCGATGCCACCACCTGAGGGTCGTACTGTGCCCAGAGGCCCCCGCTGTCGCGGAACGTGCTGAATCCGCTTTCGGCACTGACACCCGCGCCGGTCAGCACCGCAATCCTTTTCTTTGCCATAATCAATCAAATATTCTGCCCAGGTTCCGCAAATGTGAATCCTGAATTATTCTATTTCAAAATAATACTTCTTTGCCCAATACTCAAACAGGGGGTCGAGCAGCACCGGCTCGTCCTTGTCGTTGAACGTCACGATTTCCTTTTTGCAGAGCGCATCCTTGAGTCTCTTGACATTGGCGGAGGAGCTGAGCCCGTAGTGGCGGATGACCTCGGTGGAGCTGAACTTTTTGTTGCCTTCAAGGATGGCACGGAGCATATTGCCCTGGAAGGTCGTGAGGTCGTTCATAATCATCATGAAGCGCGGTTCGTGGACGGCAATAATGCTTTTGAGCGCCTCGACAAGGATCTGCTCTGAAATATAACCCTTTGACAGGGAGTCACATATCGAGATGAAGGTATTGATGTACCAGATGTTGTTCCTGAAAAGCTTGCACATGCCCAGGAGCAGTTCCTTCTCCACGACCTTTCCGCTTGTCATGAATCCGCGCACCACATAGTCGATGATGTCCCTTTCCGTAATGTCAGAAAGCGGGAGCCTCTGGACGGTGCGGTAGAAGAAATGACGTTTCTCGAAAATCTCCTTCATCGCATTGACCTCTGAGCCCATGAAGACATAGGTACAGCCGTTTTCGGCGGAATGCTTCTGCCCGGCAAGCATCCTGTCGAACGAGCGCACAAGGGATTCGCCCGGGTCGCCGCAGCGCATTATGTTCTGGAACTCCTCAAACACCACGACAAGGGGCAGTCCGCGCCGCGAAAGGGCCTGCGGCAGACGGAGTACGGCCTCCTCGTCCTGTCCGTCGATGTCCCAGCCAAGCGAAAGGATGTGTCCCTTTGCCGCAAATTCCTCCTTGTCGAACACGAAATGGGTACCCTCAAGACAGGTCTGGACAATCTGCTGATACTCAGAGGGGGAAGACGCCACGGCCCTGATTGCCGCTTCCGCAAATGCCTTCAGGAAAGCCGCCACGCTCCTTACCTGCATCATCTGCACCCGGGCCACGGCAAACTGCTTTCCGGACAGGCGCATATCGAGCAGGACCTGCTGGACAAGGGACATCTTGCCGGTATTGTCGGGCTCATACAGGGCCACATGTTCGCCCTGCGCAATGAGATTCTGCAGAATGGTCCTCTCATTGCGGCGGCCGGTGAAATCGCGTCCGGTGACATAGCGGTTGTAAGGGAATGGCGTATCCATACTCTGTAACATTGATGTTATGCAAACATACACAATTTTTTGCAAAAGTTTTGTTTTTCGCGCTTTTACTTGCTATATTTGCAGTCTGATTTTTGATATGGCCGGGGAGCCCACAAAGATCCGCCTCAGGGAGCGGACGCTTACGGCTGGAACTTAATGAGTTTATAACAAATGTACGCAATCGTGGAAATCGCCGGACAGCAGTTCAAGGTTGAAGCCGGCTCAAAGATTTACGTAAACCGTCTCGCCGCAAAGAAGGATGAGTCGGTAGAGTTTGACAAGGTGCTCCTCATCGACAACGAGGGTGCAGTCAAGGTAGGTGCCCCTTATGTTGAGGGTGCTGTAGTAAAGGCAACAGTACTTGCTGACGATGTAAAGGCAGACAAGGTACTTGTATTCAAGAAAATCCGTCGCAAAGGCTTCCAGAAGCTCAATGGCCACCGCCAGAAGCTCACAAGCATCAGGATCGACTCTATCGCTTAATTTTTGAGGAGGAATTCATTATGGCACATAAGAAAGGTCAATCAAGTTCAAAGAACGGTCGTGAATCGCATAGCAAACGCCTCGGTCTGAAGAAGTCAGGCGGACAGGTTGTAAAGGCCGGAAACATCATCGTACGCCAGAGGGGTACCGTACACAATCCTGACAGGAATGTCGGCATGGGCAAGGACCACACTCTCTACGCTCTCGTTGACGGCACAGTCAAATTCACAAAGAAGAGAAACGACAAATCTTTCGTATCGGTTATTCCTTTTGAGAACTAACGGACTCGGAGATTGGTAATCTACAGAGGAGTGCACTTCGGGTTGGATGTGCAGTCCTCTTTTTTTTACAGGAACAATTCAACAGAAAATACAATGCTTACCCTTAAGACGCTCCGCGATGATCCGGAAATGGTCATCAGAAAGCTGGCAGTAAAACACTTTGATGCAAGGGAAATTGTCGGCAGGATTCTCACTCTCGATGCCAACCGCCGCTCATTGCAGCAGGAAAGCGACGAACTCCTGTCGCAGCAGAAGGCAAAGGCCGCAGTCATCGGCGGACTTATGAAAGAAGGGAAGAAGGCGGAAGCCGAAGAGGCAAAGAAAGAGGTTGCCGTCCTGAAGGCACGCTCGACGGAGCTTCTTGCCAGGGCAGATGAGAACAACAGGGAACTGGAAGCCCAGCTCGTCCTTCTGCCGAACCTTCCGTGCGACCTCGTCCCTGAAGGAAAGGACTCCAATGACAATCTTGTAGTCAAGACAGGCGGTCCGGAAGTGGTTCTCCCGGAGAATGCACTCCCACACTGGGACCTCGCAAAAAAATACGACATCATCGACTTCGACCTCGGAGTAAAGATTACGGGAGCCGGCTTCCCTGTCTATAAGGGCAAGGGTGCAAGACTCCAGAGGGCCCTCATCAACTTCTTCCTCGACCAGAACACAGCCGCCGGCTACAGGGAGGTGGAGCCTCCGGTAATGGTCAACTCCGCATCGGCATTCGGCACAGGCCAGCTTCCTGACAAGGAGGCCCAGATGTACTATGCCCAGCTCGACGATTTCTATCTCGTACCTACGGCGGAAGTACCTGTGACCAACATTTTCCGCGACGTGATCCTCGGAGCGGACAGCTTCCCGCAGAAGCTGACCGCATATACCCCGTGCTTCCGCCGCGAGGCCGGTTCCTACGGAAAGGACGTCCGCGGACTGAACCGTCTCCACCAGTTCGACAAGGTTGAGATCGTGAGGGTCGAGAAGCCGGAGAATTCATACGCAGCCCTCGACGAGATGGTTGCACACGTGGAGTCCCTCGTCGGAAAGCTCGGCCTGAAGTACAGGATCCTCCGTCTCTGCGGCGGCGACCTGAGCTTCACTTCCGCAATCACATACGACTTTGAGCTCTGGTCCGCAGCACAGGGACGCTGGCTTGAGATTTCGTCAGTCTCCAACTTCGAATCCTATCAGGCCAACCGTCTCCACCTCCGCTACAAGGACGAAAACGGCAAGACACAGCTCTGCCACACGCTGAACGGCAGCTCGCTGGCACTTCCGCGCGTAGTTGCCGCGCTTCTTGAGGACAACCAGAAGGACGGTTACATCGAAATCCCTGAGATTCTGAGGCCATACACCGGATTTGACCGTATCGACTGATGCCCCAGATGACCGGTGAAAGGACAATTGTAGGAATAGACCCCGGAACCAATATACTTGGCTTCGGGGTTGTCCGTGTTGTCGGGCGGAAGGCCGAATTTGTGGACATGGGCATTCTCGACCTGCGCAGGGAGCCGGACGCCTACTCCAAGCTGCGCCAGATCTACGAGACCGTGAGCGAGGTATGCAAAAGCTACCATCCCACCGAAATGGCTCTCGAATCCCCCTTCTACGGCAAGAATGCCCAGGTGGTCCTGAAGCTCGGCAGGGCTCAGGGTGCGGCGATGATTGCAGCGATGGAATACGGCATCACCTCTGTCCACGAATATGCCCCGAGGCGTGCCAAGCAGGCTATCACGGGCAACGGTGCCGCCTCCAAGGAGCAGGTTCGCACACTGCTTGAAAAAACCCTCGGCGTGGACCTCTCCACAAGACATCTCGATGCCACCGATGCACTGGCGATAGCAATGTGCCATTTCTACGAGACCACTTCCCCGCTCGGCGCTTCCGCTGGCGGAGGGAAGGGAGGATGGGAAAAATTCGTAGCCGACAATCCCGGAAGGGTAAAATAGAGGGTTTCCCTGCGGAGGGACCGATGTATTTCGGCAAAAAATTCACTTGAGGATTAAACCGTACCCGGAAAGGCGTGTCTAAAAACCGGACAAACAAAAGAACTGTGATGGAAAGAGTACTAAGGAACATAATTTCCCTGGTTGCAGCATTCACGGCAATGCTGCTTTTTAGTGTGCAGGGCTATGCTCAGACGGCCCGTACCGTATCGATGGTGCTGAGCGATTCATCCTCCGGGGAGCCTGTCGCATTTGCCACGGTATCGCTCACCAAAAAGGGGGCGTCCAATCCGGACAAATATGTACTGAGCAGCGACACAGGAAAGGCTGTGATTGAAAAGGTGTCGGCCGGCACATACACCCTGAAGGCGGAACTGATGGGATATGTGGCCTATACCAAGGAAATCACGGTAGGAAAGGAAGGGCTCGACCTGGGTACGATAAAAATGGACCAGGACCTGAACCTGCTCGATGCCGCAAGCGTCTCGGCAGCGGGCAATCCGATACTGATCAAGAAAGATACGGTCGAATACAACGCCTCGTCCTTCAAGACGACCGACAACGATATGCTTGAGAACCTTCTCAAGAAGCTCCCGGGAGTGGAAGTGAACGAAGACGGCACGATTACCGCCAACGGCAACACTATCAGCAAGATAACCATTGACGGAAAGACCTTCTTCCTCGACGACCCGCAGCTTGCCACCAAGAACATTCCGGCCAAGATCATCGAAAAGGTGAAGGTGGTCCAGAAGAAGTCGGAGCAGGCGGAGTTCACCGGCATCGATGACGGCAACGAAGAGACTGTCATCGACCTGTCAGTCCAGAAGGGTATGATGAACGGTCTCATCGGCAACGTGATGCTCGGAGGAGGCCACGACTATCCTGAGGAGAGCTACCGCAACGAATACGGCAACGGTGACTTCCGCTATCAGGGCTCAGCCTTCCTCGGCAAATTTACCGAGAGCACCCAGCTCAGCGCCATCCTCAACGGCAACAACACCAACAACCGCGGATTCAACGATATGGCCAGCTCCATGATGGCCGGTATGCGCGGTGGCGGTGGCGGAATGGGCCGCGGACAGGGAGGATTCGGTTCCGGCAACGGCATCACCACCTCCTGGATGGGAGGAATCAACGGAGGAGGCAACTTCTTCGATGACAGGATGGAGCTGATGGGCAACTACCTCTACAACGGTTCGGAAAAATTTGTGACCGAGAGCAGCGACCAGACCACCTTCCTTGACAACTACAACCTCAAGTACCACAACGACGGCCAGAGCACGACCAATACCTACGGCCACCGTTTCGGCTTCCGCCTGGACCACAAGTTCTCCGACAACACATCCATACTCTTCCAACCGCAATTCTCATTCGGAGGCGGAGATTTCGCGGAATTTTCCGATTTCCGCACCGACAGGGAATATGCTGACGGAAGATCCTTCAAGACAAACGACGGTTTCAACCAGAACCTCGGAGACAGCAGGACCAACAGCGCTAACGGCATGCTCCTCCTGCGCCAGAAGCTCGGAATCCCTGGCAGGACCCTGTCGCTCAGTGCCAACTACAGCTTCAGCAATTCGACGATGGACGGATTCAACCAGTCAATCACCAACAGCTACGAAGAAGACGGCACGATGACGGCATCCCCGATCAACCAGAGATATGACCAGAACCAGAACAGCAACTCCCTCTCGGGAAGGCTCACCTACACCGAACCTCTCGGACGCGGATTCTACATCGAGGGCAACTATGAGCTGAGCTGGAACAAAAACACATCGAAAAAGAACACCTTCGACAGCGGAATCAACGACAATTTCGCCGAGGACAGGCGCTACAACACCACCGGAGAGACCCCGAACGAGGACTATTCCTCAATGGTGACCAACAGGTACATAAGGCAGAGAATAGGCGCCAACGTGATGTACCAGAATTCGAAAATCCGTGCACAGCTCGGAATCACGGCCAACCCGACCAACACCCACAACGAGACAAACGGCCTCGAATACAACAACAATGTGGTCAACTGGGCGCCGCAGGCAATGTTTTTCTGGGACAAAAACGACAATACCAACCTGAGGTTCTTCTACAACGGTTCCACTTCGCAGCCGTCCACCTCGCAGCTCCTCAGCGTCCCGGACAACACCAACCCGCTCAGCATATCGTTCGGTAACATCAGGCTCGAGCCTTACTTCACGCACAGGTTCAGGGGCAACTTCAGCTTCTCCAACCCAAAGACATTCACATCCTTCAGGGTTATGCTCAACGGAAGCCTTGTCCAGAATCCGATTGTGAATGCCACCTGGTACGGACTCAACGGAGCCCAGTACTCTATGCCTGTCAACGGGAACAATTCCGGCAGTCTCAGCGGCAATATCATGTTCAATTCCCCTATCGCAAGGTCCAACTTCTCGATTTCCAACACTTTGAGGGGAAGCTACGCCCAAAGTTCCTCATATATCGGATCGACCTTCGACATGACAGGATACTATGACCCGGACAGCGGCAGTATGGACTACGATGCATTCTTCAAGGATTATCCGGATCTGGACGCTTCATCCGAGTTTACCCGCAACAACATCCGCTCCGTATCGGCCACCGAACGCCTCAGGCTCACCTACCGCAATGATTTCGTAGAACTTATCGCCGGAGGACGCACCTCCATCAACAAGTCCTGGTACACCATTTCAGCAGCAAGCACCGACATGACCTGGAACAGCCAGGTGAGCGGCTCGATGAACTGGACCATTCCGGGCGGACTGGGATTTGTGGCAGAGGCCAACTACAACTGGTATGAGGGTTACACCACACCGCAGGATGACGAGGTGATTCTCAATGTGGAGATCTCCAAGCTCCTTTTCAAGGACCAGCTGACACTCACGCTCAAGGGGTATGACCTCCTGAACCAGGCAAAGAACCTGTCTGTGACGGATGCTTCCAACTACCACACAGAGACGGTCAACAATACTCTCGGAAGATACATAATCCTCTCGCTCACATGGAGATTCGGCAGCTTCGGAGGAATGAAGAGCCGCATGGGAGGTCCCGGTCCAGGCCGTGGTCCCGGAGGCCCGGGCGGTCCCCCACATATGAGAATGTAATGGGAAAGAGCCTTTGTCCGGTACGGTACAAAGGCTCTTTTCAGTTGCAGGCATGATTTCAGCGCCTTGAATAAATGTCCTTTATTACGAGTCCGGCAAGGGTGAGCCCGAAAATGCCGGTAATATGGGCCGTGGTGCCGTTGGATTCTCCCTCCCCGACATTGGGAAGGACCTCGTCATCATAGACACACAGGAATTTTTTGGCGGGCAGCGTCTTGTTCTGGCGCATTTTCTTGCGGATTGCAGCCCCGAGGGGACAGCCCCTGACATCCCAGAACTCGGCCACGCGCACCCTTGTCGGATCCACTTTCAGCGCGGCCCCCATTGACGAAAAGACGGTAGCACCGGTCCGGGAAGCCCTCAGGAGAAGCTCCGTCTTGCAGGAAAGCGAATCGATTGCATCAATTATGTAGTCATAGGGCGAGAGGTCATAGCTGTCGGCCGTTGTCTTGTTGTAAGCCCCCTCGATTGCGACGATATCGGCATCGGGATTGATGTCAAGGAGCCTCTCCCGGAGCGCCTCCACCTTGACGCGGCCCACGGTCTTTGTCGTTGCCATCAGCTGGCGGTTGATATTGCTCTCCACCACCCTGTCCTGGTCCACGATTGTAAGATGTCCCACTCCGCTGCGGACAAGCGACTCCGCGCACCAGCTTCCGACTCCGCCCACGCCGAAGATGATCACGCGCACATCACGGAGCCTGTCCATTGACCCGAACAGCCTTTCGTTGCGGGCAAATATTCCTGTTTCAGACATTTGGATTACGGTTTTTTGTAAATACCCTCACTGCCAGGGACAATGCGAGAAGCAGTGCCACAAGCAGCGCCAGACGGCCGACGATGTCACCGTTGCGCACAAAGAAAGTCTGCCGGTCATTGAGGCAGATTGTGCCGGAAAGCTCGGTCTTTTCCCACCACGGTGTGCTTTCCACTATGCGCCCTTTCTGGTCTATGATTGCAGAAATGCCTGTGTTTCCGCACCTTGCAATATCACGCCTAAGCTCTATCGCCCTGAGGGAAGAATAGCTCAGATGCTGTCTGTAGCCAGGGGTATTTCCCCACCAGGCATCATTTGTGATGACAGTCATCGCCCTTGCCCCGTCCAGTACATATCCGCGGCAGAAATCCCCATATACGGATTCATAGCAGACGGCACATCCAAGGGGCTCCCCCTGCGCAGTATGGAGGACTGTCGGACGCTCCTGCCCTATGCAACGTCCCATAACCCCTCCGAGCAGGTCGTCGATCCTGCAGAAAAATGCGGGATAAGGAGTCATCTCCACTCCGACCACGAGCTTGGTCTTATGGTAGATGTCGGTCCTGCCTGTCCCGTCCATCAGTATTGCGGAGTTGCGGGATTCCACCCAGAGGTCTCCCGCTTTCCTTGCAGTCGGGGAAGGCTTTTCCGCCCCTTCGAAGAGCTCGTGTGCCGACACTCCGAGAAGAAGGCTGGCATTGGGATAATCCTCGAGCACCCTGCGGAAACGGTTCCAGGTGCGGCTGGTTGAAAAATCATTTACAATCACATCACCCGTGAAGGTCTCCGGACCTATGAGAAGCACCTGCGCCGAGTCCCCCGCCGCCTTCATCACCTTTCTCATCTGGCCCTCAAGGATTGCATTCTGGGTATCCCTGGTCATTCCGCCGAACTTGTTGTAAGGATCTATGTTGGGCTGAAGGACAGCCACTTCCATCGGGGTTCCGGTCTCCTTGCAGTTATGTCCGACCGCTGCGGAAACCGCCATCGGGACAAAAATGACGGCAAGCGTGCCGGTCAGGGCCGCCGTCCTCGCCTTGGTGTTCCAGCAGTCCCACCT
Organism: uncultured Bacteroidales bacterium; assembly: GCA_945868745.1. Classification (GTDB taxonomy): domain Bacteria; phylum Bacteroidota; class Bacteroidia; order Bacteroidales; family UBA932; genus Cryptobacteroides. The sequence continues at coordinate 32,313 of CAMBMK010000005.1, read as the reverse complement.
GCCGTCGGAAAGGGCGCACATCACCCCGAATACGGACAGGTTGGAAGCCCAGATCCACAGTGACCCGCCAAGCGAGCCGGTCCATTCATACCACTGTACAAGACCGGTCGTGCGTGCAAATGAATTGCCCAGAACAAGCCACGGCCAGGATATCTGTGCCCCGAAATAGAGCTTTTCCCAGGCTATCCACAGGGCAGCCAGGAAAATATACGGAAGGGTGCCTCCGTAATACTTTCTGCTCCATCGGAAAAGACCGAAGATGAGGGACATCTGGAGCGCATTGGCAAAGACCGCGAAGATGCCTCCCCCCACGGTAGCCCAGCACACCCAGAAGGTGGTAAAGGCGTTCCAGAGGACAAAGGCGGTATAATGGTATATCCATACCCTGCGGACCGACAGCTGCGTGGCAATCCTGTCCATGCACAGAAGCGGCACTATTCCGAAAAGCGCCGTCCATCCGCAATGCGGTACAAGAAACGGGATGGCCATCAGTACCGCAAACAGTAACGTGAGGCCCCAGAGAAGCTGTTGAGTTTTCCTATCCATCAATCCAGAAACTGTAAAGAATCGTATAATCCGTAAGAAATTGTAAATATAACAAAAAAAGATGCTGCCGTAAGCGTTATCGGCAAAAAATCATTATCTTTGAAAGATTGCGTAAAAGCATGCTGCTTTGACAAAACTTGTGTGCAAATGAGCGACAGATTATTCCTTATCGACGGTCACGCCCTGATTTTCAAGATGTACTACGCCTTCGCGGGAAGGCCTATGATCAACTCCAAAGGGGCTGACATGTCGATACTCTATGGTTTCACGAAGTATCTTCTCGAGCTGGAGGAAAGAGAGAAGCCTACCCATCTCGCAGTTGCATTCGATCCCCCGGGAGGGACATTCCGCAACACCATGTACCCGCAGTACAAGGCCAACAGGAAGGAAACCCCTCAGCTTGTCATAGATGCCCTCGAACCTCTCCAGGAGCTTTGCGGTGCCCTCAACATCCCGGTGCTGATGGTCAGCGGCTATGAGGCGGACGATGTCATAGGCACTGTGGCAAAAAGGTTTGCAGGCGCCCTCACCAAGGTCTATATGGTCACCCCCGACAAGGATTACGGCCAGCTGGTCGATGACAACATTTTCCAGCTCAAGCCGGGGAAATCCGGGACGGAGGACGTTCTCCTGGGCAGGGAGGAAATCTGCGGCAAATACGGCATTTCATCTCCGGAGCAGGTCATCGAGATTCTCACCCTGTGCGGGGATACGGCCGACAACGTACCCGGAGTCAAGGGCGTGGGGGAAGTGGGGGCGAAAAAGCTGATTGCAGCCTACGGCACCGTGGAAAACATCTACGGACATCTGGATGAACTTACTGAACGCCAGCGCAATATGTTCAGGGAGGCAGAAGGCCACATCGCGCTGAGCCACGACCTTGTAACCATCAGGACCGATGTCCCTGTGGACATCACCCTCGACAGGATGAAGGTTGACAATTCCCCCTCCACGGAGGCTGCCGACCTTTTCGAAAAATATGAATTCAGGTCCCTGAGGCATTTCCTCGGCGATGCCAGGCCCTCCGGAGCGAAGGCCGTGGACCTGCAGACGGTCACCGTTTCCCCGTCCGCGGTCTGCTTCGCTGCAAGGGAGGCCGGAATCGTGTCGCTGATTGCCGATTATGAGGGTGACGGGATTTTCACCGGCATCTCAAAGATTACGGCATCCGCGCTGAAAGACGGGAAATACCTCTGCGCCGAAGGAAGCGTGGAGGACTTCGCCTCCATCATCCGGGACAAAGATACGGGCAAGGCGGGAAACGACCTCAAGAGGCTTCTCAACGTATTGGAATACAACGGATACAGCCTGCAGGGCAAGCTTTGGGACATCGGTCTTATGGACTATCTCGCCAACCCGGAGAAGAGTCACGACCCGGCCATCCTTGCCGAAACATATCTCGGCATCACGCTCAACACCCCGCAGGAAAAGGACCTTTCCCTGTTCTCGCAGGAGGAGGGGGATACCCATATCCGTGAGGCCGCAGCATACCTCGCCCTCAAAGAAGAAATAGCCTCATCTTCCGAATCATCCGCATCTTCACTTTACGACGATATGGAAGAGCCTCTGCTCAAGGTACTTGCACGGATGGAGCGGGACGGAATCAAGGTGGACCTGGGGACGCTTGACGAGTTTGCCGGAGAGCTTCGGAAAGAGATTGCCGACCATCAGGCAAGGGTGCGCGAACTCTCCGGAGAGCCCGACCTCAACGTAGCCTCCCCCAAGCAGATAGGAGAACTCCTGTTCGAGAAGATGAAGCTCGACCCGAAGGCAAAGAAAGGCAACCGGAAGGCCTGGGCCACCGACGAGGCGACACTCCGCGCAATCGGACAGAAAAGCCCGGAACTCATCAACGAAATCCTGGACTTCAGGGCTGCAAAAAAGTTGCTTTCCACCTACATAGAGCCATTCCCGTCTTTTGTGGCAAAGGCTGACGGGAAGGTCCATACGACTTTCAACCAGGCACTTACCTCCACCGGCAGGCTCTCATCCTCAAATCCCAACCTCCAGAATATCCCCATCCGCACCCAGCAGGGGAAAAACATCCGCAAGGCATTTGTCCCGAGCACTCCTGACGGGTTCATCATGTCTGCAGACTATTCACAGATCGAGCTCAGGATAATGGCACATCTGTGCGCGGACGGGCATATGACGGAAGCCTTCCGTACCGGAATTGACATCCACGCAGCCACGGCAGCCACGATTTTCAGGGTGCCTGTGGAAGAGGTCACATCCCAGATGAGAAGAATCGCCAAGACTGCCAATTTCGGGATAATGTACGGGATCTCCGCTTTCGGGCTCGCGCAGAATCTCGGAGTGTCAAGAAGCGAGGCCAAAGAGCTGATTGACGGCTACTTCAATGCCTTCCCTTCCATCAGGACATTCATTGACAGGACTTTGGAGGAAGCCAGGGACAAGCATTACGTGGAGACTATTTTCGGCCGCAGGAGATACCTTCCGGACATCAATTCGACCAACGGCAATGTACGCGCCCTTGCGGAAAGGAATGCCGTCAATGCCCCTATCCAGGGTTCTGCGGCAGACATCATCAAGCTTGCAATGATAGAGACCGGCCGCCGCATCTCCGCAGAGGGGCTTGCCAGCAGGATGGTGCTGCAGATCCACGACGAACTTCTTTTCGATGTCCGCAGTGGCGAGGAGCAGAGGCTGAAGGAGATTGTCGTGGACACCATGGAGAATATCATCAGGTTGTCGGTCCCGCTGACCGTAGAATGCAATTATGGCAAAAACTGGCTTGAAGCACACTGACAGGCGCACATCGGAGCTTTCTGACGCCGAGCTTGTGGCAATGGCCCTTGAGGGCAAGTCACAGGCGGCCTATTTTGCGCTGTACACCAGATACCACGCAGGTTTGAGCTCCCATATCTCGCAGTTTGTCCAGGACCGCGAAGAGGTGGAGGACATCTGCATGGAGACCTTCGAGAAGGCCTTCAAGCAGCTTTCAACCTTCAGGCCCGAAGGCAAGTTCTCGACCTGGATCCTGACAATAGCAAGGAATACGGCGTTTGACCACAACGACAAGGAAAAAAGGGGAAGGAACATGATGACGGCCCTCTCCGGGGAGACCGAGAGCAAGGCCGTGAGCATAGCGGACGAGACTCTTCCGCCGGACGAGGCGATAATCAGGGACCAGATGCATGAAAAGTTTGTCGCCTGCATTGAAGGATTGCCTGACATCTACAAGGAAGTGGCGGCGCTCTGCTTCGTGGACAACATGGGATACAAGGAAATAGCGGACAAGACCGGTCTCGGGCTCAACACCGTAAAGACGAGAATCCGCAGGGCAAAGGAGATACTTACCGGCATGATGCTGGATATGGAGGATGAATGATATGGACTTTGACGTTTTCAGACAAATACTTACGCGGGAGTTCCCGTTTGCAGACGATGCTGCTTTGGAGAAATTTGCACGCCTTGACGCGCTCTACAGGGACTGGAACTCGAAAATAAATGTGATTTCACGCAAGGATATCGACAATCTGTACTCCCACCACGTGCTTCATTCCCTGTGCATTGCATCCTATCTCGGGAGGAAGAGGCCGGATGTGTCCGAAGCCTTCCGCAAAGGAGGGCTGAGGGTTCTTGACCTCGGCACGGGAGGAGGATTTCCCGGGATTCCGCTTGCAATCCTGTTCCCCGCCACAAAGTTTGTACTTTGCGATTCGGTAGGCAAGAAAATCACCGTCGCAGCCGGAGTCGCAGACAGCCTGGGGCTGGACAATGCAGTGACGGAGAATTGCCGCGCAGAGTCCCTGGAGGGCCGTTTCGACCACGTTGTGACAAGGGCGGTGGCGACAATGTCGGACCTGTATCCCTGGGTAAGGGGCAAGTTTGACGGGAGCATTTTCTGTCTGAAAGGCGGTGATGTGGCCGCGGAAAGTGCCCTGTTTATGGGGCGGTTCCGCAGGAAGGCCGGCAGCGTATGCACATGGAAAGTGGACGAATGGCTGGACGATGAGTATTTCAATGGCAAGTTGGTGGTCGAAATCACAAAATAATTTTGTATTTATCCCAAAAAAGACTAAATTTGCAGTCCTTATCCGAAAATATAAAAATATATCATAATGAAAAGAACATTCCAACCTTCAAGGCGCAAACGCATCAATAAGCACGGTTTCCGCGAGAGAATGGCTACTGCCAACGGTCGTCGCGTACTCGCAGCACGCCGCCGTCACGGCCGCAAGAAACTTACCGTTTCTTCAGAGGACAGGTACTAATCATCTGTTTCTTAACGAAGTAGTGAAAATCAGCCGGACCTTTTGGCCCGGTTTTTTTGATTGGAACTGATGGATCAGGATACAAGATATATGAATGAGGCCCTCTGCGAGGCAAAAGCAGCAATGGATGAGGACGAGATCCCCATCGGAGCCGTGATCGTGTGCAAGGGACGGATAATAGCGCGCGGGCACAATATGACGGAAAACCTCCACGACCCTTCCGCACACGCAGAAATGATAGCCATCACCGCCGCAACGGAGGCAATCGGCGGCAAGTATCTTAATGACTGCACTTTGTATGTGACGATAGAGCCATGCCCGATGTGCGCCGGGGCTCTTGCCTGGGCCCAGATCGGCAGGATTGTCTATGGCGCCCCGGATCCCAAAAGGGGATTCAGCCTGTTTTCCCCTTCCCTCCTCCACCCCAAAACGGAGGTTGAGAGCGGGGTGCTCGCCGGCGAATGTGCCGACCTCCTCAGGAACTTCCTGAAAAAGAAGAGATAAGACCGTTTTTCCGGATTTTCAAAAATACGGATAGGCCAGCCCGGTTTACCCGTGGCAAACCAGGATACAGTATTTCAACTGTCTGTTTTTCAGTCATATAAGAAAGCACCCACAAAGCTTTCCGCGTCATCGGCGGAAGGCTTTTTTCGTCATTTCAGGCTTTTCCGTCTCGTGATTGTGCAAAACAATCCCGCCCCAGAGTACCTGTAAGGGCTTTTTTCGAAAATAAACGTATAAAATTTCAGAATACGGATAGCCCTCCATACCTTTGCCGCAACCATTAATCAGAAAAACTATGAAACACCATCAACCATTCAGACTGCGCAGGCCGGTGCTGCTCGCGGCTTCAGTCCTCTCTGCCGTCATCGGTATGGCATCCTGCAGCAAAGATCCGTTCAGTATGGAGAATTCCGACCAGAGCGATGCGGAGACGGTCGGGCACGACATGATTGAACTCGGAATAAAGCTTGAGAACCCCTATGCGGTAAGGAACATTACAAAGGCACTGGAGAATGTATCCCCGACCAAGGCGGAACGGACCGACATTACCCCTACGGACATGTACGTGAGATTCCTTCCGGACTCGGAGGAAGAATACAACCGCCTTGTGGAATGCGGTTTCAACCTGATGGAAATGCCTCTTGACTACCAGATCATCAAAGACGGGGACTACTACCACGACCCTGCCGTGGATGAAGACAAGATCACCTGGCAGTATGCTGTCATCCCGCACGACACTCCCCTTCCGGAAGGAATACTTTGCGAAATCCTTGACGACTGCTACATCCCGGCCAATGACTCCACCAAGTCCGGTGACATCGACTGGGACGAGGTTGAGAGGGAGGCCTACAGGATTACCGGCAACGGCGACATGATACTGCCGGAAACAAAGGCGTCTGCAACCGCCCCGAAAGGCAGGATTACGATTGTTGACGACAAATACGCAGGCGGCAGGGAATTCGGGCTGGCAGGCGTGAAGATAGTGTGCAATTCGTTCGTGAAAATCGCCACTGCCTACACCGACAGGGACGGCTACTATGAGATGTCGAAAAAGTATTCGACAAGGCTCCACTACAGGATACTGTTCAAGAACTCCCTCGACTTCGCAATCGGGTTCAACAAGATCATCATCCCCGCTTCAATGTCCACTCTCGGCAAGGGGCCTTCCGAAGGCATCGATTACACGATTACGGACAAATCGGACCGCAAAATGTTCTGCAGGAGCGTGGTCAACAACACTGTCTATGACTACATCTCCCGCTGCAACGAAGACGACCTGGACATTCCGCGTCCTCCGCAGAAGCTCCGCATATGGATTTTTCAGGAAATGGATGCAAGCAGCGCTCCAATGCTAAGGCACGGGGCCCTTCTCGGAGACGGGATCTTCAAGAAATTCCTCGGGGACTATTCCCCGGTTCTGGGACTGTTCATGCCCGACATCACAATCGGTGTAAAAGGAGCTGAGGACTACAGTACAATATACTCCAGGACATGTCACGAGCTTGCCCACGCCAGCCATTTCGTAAAGGCCGGAAAGGACTATTGGAACAGGTACATCGAATATGTGATCACTTCCTTTGTGACCGGAGGTGGCGTTGTCTATGGTGACGGCACCGGCAACGGCTCCGGAGAATGCTGCATCGGCGAGATGTGGGGGTATTTCATGCAATCTGCGATGACCGCCGACAGGTACGGCGGGGAGATGCCTTCCGACGGGCTTGCGTTCTGGTTCCGTCCCCATATCTTCAGGTACCTCTACGAAAGGGGTTTCTCGAGAGCGGACATATTCAGCGTGCTGGGAAAGGATGTCAACAGCCTGTCTGTCCTGAAGGCTGAACTGATTGAGAACTTTCCGGAGCAGAGTGACATCATCACGCAGGTTTTCACAAGGTATTCGGATTAAAACTTCAGCGGTATGACGACTTTCGGATTCACTAAAAGACTGCTGCTCTCCATTGCATCAATTGCAGCCGGCTCAGTCCTCTTCAGGGCCGGAGCCCAGCAGATTGCCCTTTCCACCGAGCTGAGCGGCTATGCCGACTACGGTACGATGAGCGCGGAGATTTCCTGCTCGGTTTCCCGCCACTGGAGCGCAAGTGCCGGCGTACGTTACAACCCGTTCCTGTACGGGGGAGGAGAAGACGGAAGCGGAGTGAGCAACAGGCAGAGGGCCTTCTCGGCCGGGGGCAGGTACTGGCTGTGGCATGTCTATTCCGGATGGTGGTTCGGCGGTAAGCTCCAGTATCAGGAATACAATCGCGGCGGCATCAGCAGTCCGCAGACAAGAGAGGGAGACCGCATCGGTGCAGGACTTGCAGCAGGATTTACATATATGATTTCCAAGCACTTCAATCTTGAGGTGTCTGCCGGGGCATGGGGAGGATATGATTCCTACAGGGTCTATGACTGCCCCGTCTGCGGGCTCACGGTTGAGGACGGGCAGGGATTTTTCATCCTTCCCCACGATTTGGCACTTTCCCTAAGCTATCTGTTTTGACCATGAACGGGCGTACGGCCATCCCTGCCCTTGCGGCAGCTGCATCAATAATATTGTGCTCTCTCCTCGGATGCTCGGTCAAAGAGGACAGGGACGGATGCCCGTCTGTATTGAGGCTGCTCCTTGGCAGTGCACGCACACTCGGAGACTCTCTCGGTGTACAGGAAATGTATCTCGCACTGGATGCAGCGGATTTCAGATACGGAGGGGATATCCCGCAGGAGGCGGAAGAATACAGGATTGCTGTTCCGAGGGAAGCATTTGATGTTGAGGTATTCATGCTGGAAGAGGGACTGGATGCCGCGGATTATCTCGGGCAGGGGGGCTTTTTCGGAAAAAACGGCCAACAGTTTCCGGCCTTGTGGCGGTTCGGATGCGGGCTTGAAATCCACGGGGAATCGGCCGTGGCCGATGTGAGGCTGCACAAAGAGTTCTGCCGTGTGAAAGTTGTCGTCCTCGAAGAAGGCAAAAGCAGTATTCCTTTGGAAATCAATTTTATAAGCAAAGTAAACGGGATTATGACAGATGGGGGCTGTTCGGATGGGCCCCTGTCTTTTCCGGCATCGCGAATATCAAGTGGAGAGGCATCTGTCAGGCTCCCCCGGCAGAAGGACGGTTCGCTTCTGATGGAGGTCTGTCCGGGTGAGAGTGTCTCGAGGACCTTCCCCCTGGGGCGCTACCTGATTGACTGCGGGTATGACTGGAATGCGGAAGACCTTGAAGACATTGAGGTTGTGATTGACTGTTCTCTGACACAATTGTCACTCTTCCGGAAAGGATTGGATAAAACATTCAGTTTTGTTGCAGAAATATGAAAAGTTTTCTTATCTTTGCATTCCTATCCAAGCGCGGGTGGCGAAATTGGTAGACGCGCTACTCTCAGAAGGTAGTGCCTATTGCTGGCGTGGCAGTTCGACTCTGCTCCCGCGCACCAGAAGACCGGAGATTCCGGTCTTTTTTCTTTTCCGCAATATCCAGGGCATGGAGCAAACGTTTTTGCCCAGAAACTTTTCAAATAGGCCCGGAGGAAGAAAATAGTTCCACTACTATTGCAAATTAAAACTAATATTCGTAATATTGCGCCATGATTCTGTCCAACAACAACGCCGCTAACCTTAATCAGATTAATAATAATCTGATTAACAATTTGTTGTGTAGCGGCCGGTAATTTGGACTCATTATTTGAAAATGTAACATCCGGCCCGTTTCGAGCCGGATGTTTTATTGGAACTATTTCAAAACGAACTTAATTATGTGTGGATTTGCAGGAATCTTCGGAATGAAGGACCCTTCAGTGGACTGGAGGACAAAAGCATTGAAAATGTCGGCAAAAATCAGGCACCGCGGCCCCGACTGGAGCGGAATCTATGCCGGCACCAACTGTATTCTGGCGCATGAGCGCCTCGCCATCGTTGACCCGCTGTCAGGAGGACAGCCGCTCTATTCCCCGGACGGAAAGAAAGTCCTCGCTGTCAACGGTGAGATCTACAACCATCAGGACATCCGCAGGAATCTTGCCGGGCAGTATGATTTCAAGACAGGCTCGGACTGTGAAGTCATTCTCGCCCTTTATGAAAAGAAGGGCATCGGCTTTCTGGATGACCTTAACGGCATTTTCGCATTCGCCCTTTACGATGAGGAAAAGGACGCTCTGCTGGTGGCAAGGGACCCGATCGGGGTTATTCCGCTCTACATCGGCAGGGACAAGGACGGGACAGTCTATGTCGCAAGCGAGCTCAAGGCCCTCGAAGGTTTCTGCGACGAATATGAGCCGTTCCTCCCGGGACACTATTACTGGAGTCCTGACGGGAAGATGACAAGGTGGTACACAAGGGACTGGTTTGAGTATGATGCAGTCAGGGACAACCCTGCCGATGCCGGGGAGCTGCGCGAGGCTCTCATGGCTGCCGTAAAGCGCCAGCTGATGTCGGACGTGCCTTACGGAGTGCTCCTTAGCGGTGGTCTTGACTCGTCCATCACAAGCGCAATCGCGGCAAAATATGCCCAGAACCGTGTGGAGGAGGACAGCAGGACCGAGGCGTGGTGGCCGCGCCTGCACAGCTTCGCAGTAGGGCTCAAAGGGGCTCCGGACCTTGCGAAGGCAAAGGAAATGGCCGACTATCTGGGTACTGTCCATCACGAAATCAACTACACCGTGCAGGAGGGCCTGGACGCCATCAGGGACGTCATCTACCATATTGAGACCTATGATGTGACCACGGTCCGCGCATCCACCCCGATGTATCTCCTGGCCAGGGTAATCAAGAGCATGGGCATCAAGATGGTGCTCAGCGGCGAGGGCTCTGACGAGATTTTCGGCGGTTACCTCTATTTCCACAAGGCCCCGTCAGCAAAGGACCTTCACGAGGAGACCGTACGCAAGCTCGACAAACTCTACCAATACGACTGCCTAAGGGCCAACAAGTCCCTTCTTGCCTGGGGCGTGGAGGGCAGGGTGCCGTTCCTTGACAAGGAGTTCCTCGATGTTGCGATGAGGCTCAACCCTGCCGCAAAGATGTGTCCCGGGAAGACAATGGAAAAGAAGATTCTGAGGGAGGCTTTCCAGGATATGCTCCCGGAGTCCATTGCCTGGAGGCAGAAGGAACAGTTTTCCGACGGCGTAGGCTACAGCTGGATTGATTCGCTCAAGGCGGTCGCCGAGAAATCCGTAAGCGATGAGCAGATGGCCCGCGCAGCGGAAAGGTTCCCTATCAACCCTCCTATGAACAAGGAGGAGTACTGCTACAGGACCATTTTCGAAGAGCATTTCCCGAGCGGATCGGCAGCCAGAAGCGTTCCGAGCGTACCGAGCGTGGCATGCTCATCGGCAGTCGCACTCGAGTGGGACGCCGCATTCAAGAATATGAACGATCCGAGCGGACGGGCAGTGGCGGGAGTCCACAACGACGCTTATTGATTGCATCCTGAAATCTGAAAAAGGGTGACCCAAGTCCCGGAGGACATCAGGTCACCCTAAATATATCTGACATTCCTGAGGAAGATTCCTTAGAAGAGGAAGTTGATTCCCGTGTTGAGGTGGAGGTTAGGAAGGTTCGGGAACATCGGGACCCTGTCCACTCCGAGGAAGAAGTTGAATCCTGTTGAGTGAAGGCTGAGCATCGCGCCGAATTCCGCACCGAAGGAACCCATGCCCACATTGACTCCGGCAGAGAAGCACTTTGCAGGGGCCAAGTTTGCGCTGAGCCTTACGGAAGAGAAGGTATTGCCCGTATCAAAGACGGTGGAGCTGAGAAGGCCGAAAGACAATTTCCTGTAAACCGGGAACTTGTACTGTACACCGAGGTTGAGCGTAGTGGCAAGGGAGCGTGAACGGGAACCGATGTTGCCCTTGTCCTGAAGCTCGTAAAGGTCTTTGAGCGCATCCACTATCTCATCGGAAACATTGTCAAACGAATTCTCCGCATCGTCATCAACACTGAACACAAACCTGTCGAGTTCGAAAGTGCGGGTACCGCCCGTTGAAGCGGACTGCACGTTCTTGTAATTGATGGCTCCGAGATTGTTGACTGCGGCAGAGAACACAAAATCCCTGAACTCATATACGGCACCGAGGTCAACTCCGAAGCCGAAGCCTGCAGGAGCAATCTCGGAAGCATCGAAATCGACTCCGCTCACATACTCCCTGCCCTGGTCATTGGTCTTTGTGGAGAATTTGGTTCCGAGGATGTTGAGATAGACGTCACCCTGAGTGGAGGCAGTCCAGTTGTATTCGCCCAATACGAGATTTGCCTTCTGGATATCCGTCTCGGCAAAAGCAAGACCGACAAGGAACTTGAGGGTGGCACCGATCCTGAGACCCGGGACAGCCTTGATCTCGTGGGAATGTCCGAGAGCAATCTCGGCATAGCCGCTTCCGTCGAGATAAAGCCCGCTGAGGTCATATTCCTTGTTGCCTACACCTTCCTTGACAAGGGAGAACAATGAACCCGGCAAACCGGTATGAGCTCCCACAACCGCATTGACGGAGATTGTGTTGTAGCCTCCGAAGCCCTTGAAACCGGCGCTGAGGATGCCGAGCTTGAGATCGGCCTTGAGGTCATTGACCTTGTCGAAGCCCTTCATCGCCTCCTCGGAGGACACCTTAGGGTTGGCAAAGAAGACTGTCTGGCCGTCAACATTGTAAAGTATTGAAGACACCTTGATGTCACTCGAAAGGGACAGGTCAAAATTGCCGAGCACAGGCAAAGAGATGAAATTCTTTTCGTTGGCGAAAGCCGGATTCATCTGGTAGCGGTATGTATATCCGTCAAGGAAATATCCCGAATAGGCATTCTGTGCAGATACTGAAGCACAGGTACAAAGAATTGCGGCAGTCACGATGGCCGCTTCAATCATCTTTTTCATAAATCTCAGTCTTCGTTAAAATCCACTACATAATTGCCGCCTATCCTGATGCGCAGGTCCTTGAACTCAATGGTCTGGTCAGGCGAGAAAGGAACGGCATCCTTTCCGGCACGCATCACGGCCTTGAAACGCAGTCCGTCAAGATTCCTGATGTCTCCGGAAAGCTCAATTGCAATGTCGCTTTCGGAAGCGGCAGCAACGGTACATCCCTCTACATCTATTCCGGTCATTTCATTGCCGGATGCATCAATGGCAATGGCTGAAAGCTCGATAGACACAGGGCAGCCGTTGGCCACCTTGGCTATGATGGCGGCGCCGGTGATATTGAGATCGTCATCGAGATCACCGAGAAGACCGGTCACATCGTCAGAATATGAGATAACCGCGCCGTCGCCAAGGCAGAGCGGAGCCACAAGCTCATACTGTCCGGACACACCATCGATGGTACGTCCGAGGGCAAAGCCGTTTACGTCCTGGATAGGGATACGCGGATTGTCCAGCGAGAAGCTCAGGCGGTCCGGGAATCCGGCCGGTTCGCTTCCCTGCGGGACACCGAGGATGTAGCTAAGTCCCGAGAACCTGACAAATTCAGGAGTGCCGAAGGCCTCCGGCACATAGAGCCCGTCATCGGAAGGAGCAAACACAAAACTCTGCACCGGAGATGAACCTCCAAGCGTAAACTCTCCATTGTCAAGACTGTAGGAATAGTCAGGAGCCGAATTGCGGGATGCCGTGACTGTGAGTCCGGTCGAGAAGTTGATATTGTCCTGGGCAAGCGGATTGCTTGCAAGAAGATAAAGCTGCGGATTGCCGAGAACGACATTGCAGTCCCCGCCGGCGAAGAAATCCGGGATATCGCCAAGGTCAACAGGGGCAATGTCGAGACCTTCAATCTGATAACCTACCCTGCCGGAAACCGAGGTTACACTGAACGGTGTCATGGCGAAATCCAGGTCAAATCCTACATAGGCAGGAAGCGTGGCAGCTGCATCGGAACGGAATGTGACATTTCCTCCCAGAAGCGCGGTCTCTCCCTCGAACACGATTCCCGAAGAGGTGAATCGGATATTGCCATTGTCCTTGAGGTCAAGGCCTGTCACGTTCATCCTGATTGTACCGTGACCGCCACTCATCTGCAGCGAAGGGATCTCCCAACGGCCGGTGGATGGATTGTAGCTGCCGTCTGCTGTGCACACAAGGCCCTGAGGCACCTGCAGGACAAGGTCTGAAACGGAAAATTTGTCCGCAAGAGCGTTTGCACCCGTCACGGTAAAATCGACAGTAAGTTCAAGACCGCTCACGCCGACCATTGTTATGTCCTTGACCTTGTCATCAACGGCGCCCGTAGAGAAGTTGAACGTCGTAGGGTCGGATTCCGGAAGCGGCAGGGTAAGCTCAATTCCTGCAGGCACGGTGGCGGAACCCGTGGAGATGGAAACCGAGCTTGAACCCATTTCAGGATTTGATACCCTGACAGCATCGATTCTCACCGGATCCGAGCCGAAAGAACCGCTCTCGGTAATGGCATAATAGCGGGAGCCATTATACTCCACCACCTTTATTGTGCTGTTTTCCTCGAGTTCGATGAAACTGTCAAGCGCGATTGCTTCAAGATTGACAGGTACGACGAGGTCATTGACTTTTATCTCGACCGTAGTGTCAATGTCATTCAGATCATATTCTCCCATACAGCCTGCGACAAGCAGGGAGAACGCAGAGGCGGCCAGGAGGCCTGCCGTCTTCAATGCATCGATTTTCATAACATAGATTAATTTAGTTGATATTACTGTTTTTGTCCGCTCCGTCCCTTTCAACGGCAACAATTTATGAAAAAAATCAGAATACTGCAACAGTTTTCTTCTCAATGGCGGACATGAGATTGTTGGCAAGCCTGCTGACGCCGAGCCTGAAATACTTCTTGTCGAGCCACTGTTTCCCGAGGACGGAAGACACGATGGAGTAGTAGCCGACGGCGTCCATGGCCGAGGAGATGCCGCCTGCGGGCTTGAAGCCCACCATCCTGCCTGTCTTTTCATGGAAAGCCTTGATGCACTGGCACATCACATATGCAGCAACCGGAGTCGCATTGACATCCACCTTGCCTGTGGAAGTCTTGATGAAATCGGCGCCCTCCTCCATGGCCAGGAACGAGGCTTCAGCGATTTTCTCCGGAGTCACGAGAAGACCTGTCTCAAGAATTACCTTCAGGACAACGGTCCGACCGAGCGCAGAGGCCTTGCGGTCAACAGCCTGGCGCACAGCCCTGATTTCACGGCGTGCGGATTCATAGTCTCCGGCAAGGAAAGAATTGAGAGCCAGTACAATATCAATTTCATCAGCTCCGTTTTCCACAGCCATTTCAGCTTCGAGTACCTTCACCTCCAAAAAGCTCTGCGCCGTAGGGAAACAGGCAGCCACTGCAGTGACGTGGAAGTCTCCGGTACGGTTTTCCGCCACCACACCGGCAAGATTGGGGAAGACACATATAGAGGCCGGAAGCGGGTAGGAAGGATAGCTCTCCCTGAAAGAATTGACCTTTGCCGTAAGGGATGCAATCTTGCCCGGAGTATCCCCGTTGCCCAGCGAAGTAAGGTCCATAACCGAAAAGCAGGTCTTCAGGACCGCATCGGAAACCACGTTGTCAAGGTTTTCGGCAAGAATTTCTATGCTTCTGCCAATCGCTTCCCTGTCAGGAGTATAGGCATATTTCTGAAATAAATTTTCCATATATGAAGTTTTATCCTTTTATCTGTATTTTGAAGCCCTCGTCGGAGAGCGGTTTGAGAAGAAGAGCCATCTCCTCTGCGGAGATCTTTTCAAGGCCCTTCATAGGTGTCTCACGGTCAATGGTATAAGCCATTATTTCCCGTGGACGGAGCCGGCGCACGATATCCATCCAAGGCCCGAGTACCTCCGGGGATGACGAATCGAAATCCGGAGAGCGGAGGAACATTGTCTGAAGGACGAAATCCCCTTCGAAACGCAACAGTCCCTTCACGATTTCCTCCACGTCATAATGCCCCTGCGGGCGGTTGATCCTGGCAGCCAGCTGCGCAGTCGGTGCGTCTATTTTCATGATCGGATTGTCAACCTTGCGCAGCGCATTGAACACCTCGTCACGGCAGACCATAGTGGCATTTGAAAGCACCGAGACCACCGACGACGGATAGAACCTGTCGCGAAGCTCGAGCGTGATGTCGATGATTTCCGCAAAATCCGGATTCAGGGTAGGCTCGCCGTCACCCGAAAAAGTGATGGAATCTATCGGAGTACCTTTTGCCGCACATTCTTCAAGCTTGGCAGTCAGGGCCTTGCGCAAATCTCCGGCAGTAGGCACATATCTGTCGTCCAGACCGTCCCTGTTCCATCCGCACTCGCAGTAGATGCAGTCGAAATTGCACAGCTTTCCCCTCTCCGGCAACAGATTGATGCCGAGCGAGGAACCGAGCCTGCGGCTGAAAATCGGTCCGAACACTATTTCTTCCCTCATCATAGGCTATATAATTCTTTTTGAAACACTTGCAGTTGTCAGGCGTCCCCCGTCGGCAATATTGGACACTGCCACCAGCCCCGGTTTTTTCCCGGGAGCAAGCGAGCCGAGGACACCGTCTTTCCCGAGGAATGAGGCTCCGCCGAGACATGCCCAGGAAAGGATTTCCCCGGTCGGGATCTCAGGGAAATTCTGCTGGAGGCAGAAGACCTCCTTTATCATATCAAGGTCATCGTTGCTCGAAAGGGAATCCGTACCCAAAGCTATGCGGAGGCCGCGTTCCCTCATCAGCCTCACAGGAGGCAGGGCATTGTGGATGAATATGTTGGACAGAGGGCATAGTGCCACATAAGCATTTTCCAGACAAGATTTTATGGCATCGCATCCCTCACCGTCGAGGCATACCTCGTGCACGAGCAGGACCTTTCCCCTTACCGGAACGTCCACGGCAGAGCGCAGCCTGTCGATGAAATAGAGGAGTGAAGACTTGCCTGTCACCGGAGGCGTGCTCATACCGGCGGCAACCCTGTTGTCGTACAGGGGCCCGCTGCCTGAAACCAGCATCTGCTCTTCCTCGTCGGACTCCTCGCTGTGATAGGACAGGAATCCGGTTTCAAGCCCGGCGGCAGAAGCTGCTGAAAGCAGCTGGGGGCTCATCGTATAGCAGGAATGGGGAGTAATTCCGGCATCAAGGGAATATGACGCAGCCTCCCTCTCGAGCCTTCGGGCGTCCCCGATCACTGATTCGCAGTCCTCCGGCTCGGTGCCGAACACCTCGATGAATGTCCTCGTGTACATCGGCGATGCCGCCTTGATAGCGAAGGAGTCGGCACAGTTGCTGATGTCTGCCATCGCCGACACTCCGGCATTCCACATCTGATCCATCCTGAGGCGGATCTGCCCGAGTTTCTGCTCCCTGGTGGTTGTGTCCCTGAGCGCATTGATCTGGTCTATGAAGCCGGCCATCCCCGTACCCTTGCGGAACAGCTTCCACATCGAGGACAGCTCCACATGGCAATGGGCATTGACCATACCGGGGATGATTGCACCGTGGACATAATTATCCTCCGAGGCTGGCGACGGGCAGCTTCCGGTACGGATCACCGTCCCGTCATCCTCCACCTCCACAAAACCTCCGGCAATGGGCTCATACCCTTCCAGAGTATAGATATAATCTGCTGTAAATCGCTTCATATCAGTCAATTTCCAATACCTTCCTGTTTTTTGGCAACACCGGGGAGAGCCTTCTTCTGCTTAAAGTGTCTATTGCCGGAGCAACCTTGCATGCACTGTCCGGCTTTTCGCCCGGCAGAGTGTCAATCTTCGCAATAAAGACACTGTCGGAATACGGCGGGAGCACTGCTGCAATCCCCATAATCGAGTCGATGATGCCCGGGCTCACCATCAGGCTGTCAAAACTGCCCGTAATGAACTTGTCCCAGTCACGGGAGTTTGTCTCCTTCTTCAGGCTGTCGAGCTGCCGGCGGAGATTCTCCTCCATTATCAGCTCGTTAACCCTGGTCCTGAGCATTGTGGCAGTCGTGTTGAACACCTTGGCAAACTTGCCGGGCGTGGTCTGATAGACCTCCACCGTGTGCCGGAAATCCTCCGTAGTGTAACCGTATTTGTTGAACACCGGCTCATAGACCAGCATCGTGTCGGCAATCCTGTTAAGATGCCTGTCCGCCTTTATCCACTGGTCAACGAGAAACATTTCCGCATATATTTCCGAAAGCTTGTCCGACGGGATCACCCGCGCCCGTTTTCCGGAGCAGGCGACGATGGAGGCAATGGCTGCCAACACCAGAATCCCGTTGCGCAGAAAGTCCTTCATTATCTGAGTGCGGCTCCGTATTCGTTCTGGAGGGTTGCGAGCACCTTGCCCATAACCTTCTCTATTTCAGTATCCGTAAGCGTCTTTTCAGGGTCCTGGAAGAAGAATCCGAGGGCATACTGCTTCTTGCCTTCAGGAAGCTTGTCGCCACGGTACACATCAAACAGGGTTGTCTGCCTGAGCAGTTTCTTCGCGGCACGGCGCACGCTTCTGATGATGTCTGAATAATTGACACACTCGTCAATCACCACTGCGAGGTCCCTTCGTACGCCAGGGAACTTAGGCAGCTCGGTAAACTGCACCTTTGCCCTCCTGATGAGCTGGAAGAGCACAGGCCAGCTGATTTCGGTCGCAAAGACAGGCTGCTTGATGTCGAACTTTCTGGCAAGTACCGGATTGACGGTACCGATCTGTGCCAGCTGTTTTCCTCCTCCCGGAAGCTTGTACACAATACCCTCGCTGAAGATGTCCGAAGGAGCGGCATCGGTGTCAAGTGTGTAGATATCAACACCATAGCGCCTGAGCAGAAGCTCGAGATATCCCTTGAGCTGGAAGAAATTGCCCTTGCGCGGCTCCATCCTCCAGGATTTCTCCTCAGGTCCGGTGACGAACAGGGCAAAGCACTGGTGCTCCTCATAGGAATCGAGGGTTGTGCCGTCCCCTTCCGGAAGCCTCCTGTAAACGGAACCGTACTCGAAGCTGCGGATTGTCTGGATCTGCCGGTTGATATTGTATGCCACCACCTCAAGTCCGTTCAGGATAAGCGTCTGGCGGAGTACGTTGAGGTCTGAAGAAAGCGGATTGACAATCCTTACGCAGGCATCCTCAGGGTAGGTCTTGAGCGAAGCATAGTAGTCGGACTTTGTCAGGGAATTGTTCATTGTCTCGACAAAACCGTTGGCTGCCAGGAAGTTGGAAATATAATTCCTGACATTTTCCGGATCCGGCGACGGCGACGGCTGCACGGACATGCGCATATTGTCGGAAATCTCCACATTGTTGTAGCCATAAATGCGGAGGACTTCCTCCACGACATCGCACTCCCTCGTCACGTCCACCATATACGAAGGCGCGGCAACGCGGGCACCTCCCTGGCGTTTCTCAAGGAAATCGTATGAGAGATATGTAAGTATCCTCTCAATGGTGTCGTGACCTATCTTCTTGCCTATCAGGGACTCGATACGGTCATAGTCGAGGTCGATCACAGCCTTTTCAATCTTCTCCGGGTACACCTGGCGAAGGGTGCCGACAATCTCACCGCCTGCGACTTCCCTGATGAGGAGGGCAGCCCTCTTGGCCGCATATTCAGTGATCAGCGGGTCGCAACCCCTTTCATACCTGAACGATGCATCGGTCTGGAGAGTGTGCACCTTGGATGTCTTGCGGATTGAGCCCGGATCGAAATATGCGCTCTCGAGGAACACATCCACAGTGTTTTCCGAGACACCGGAATCCTCACCTCCGAACACACCGGCAATGCACATCGGTCCATCGGCATTGGCAATGACGATGTCACGCTCCTTCAGGCTGCGCTCCACTCCGTCAAGAGTGCGGATCTTTTCACCTTCCTGCGCCCTGCGCACAATGACCTTGCCGCCGCTGACCTTCGCCGCGTCAAATGTATGGAGCGGCTGGCCGAGCTCGAACAGCACGAAATTGGACACATCCACGATATTGTCAACCGGCCTTGAGCCGATGGAAAGAAGCTTTTTCTGAAGCCACTCCGGTGACGGCCCGACCTTAACGCCCTTGATTGTGACTCCGCAGTAGCGCGGTGCGGCAGTGCTGTCAAGCACCTCGACCGGCATCGATTCGCCCTGGCCTTCAGCAAAGGCGGATACGTCCGGATATGAGAACCTGCACGGAATGCCGTTGAGCATGAGATATGCATACAGGTCCCTTGCGACACCGATGTGCGATGCGGCATCAACCCTGTTGGCTGTGATTTCATACTCTATCACGGCTTCGGTCTTGAGATGGAGATAATCCTTGGCAGGAGTACCCGGGACGGCGTCATCAGGAAGCACCATGATGCCTTCGTGAGAAGCTCCGATGCCAAGCTCGTCCTCAGCGCAGATCATACCGAAAGACTCCACTCCGCGGATCTTGGACTTCTTGATCTTGAAATCTCCCGGAAGCACGGCACCTATGCGCGCGAAAAGCACTTTCTGCCCTGCTGCAACATTGGGAGCACCGCAAACCACCTGAAGCGGCTCCGGGGAACCGTCATCAACCCTGGTGATATGGAGATGGTCTGAATCAGGGTGCGGACCGCACTCCAGAACATGGGCCACAACGACTCCGGCAAGTCCGCCGGGGATTTCTTCCTGCTCCGATACCGAATCGACCTCGATTCCGATTGAAGTCATAGCATCCGCAATCTGCTGCGGGGTAAGATCGCACTCAAGATAATCCTTGAGCCAGCTGTATGAAAGTTTCATTTATGTGATGATTTTTATTGTCCAACAATATCGTTCTTCGAGAACAGTGATGACACGAACTCTTTCCTGTCAAAGACCTTGAGGTCATCTATTCCTTCACCTATGCCGATAAATTTCACCGGGATCCTGAACTGGTCCACAACACCGACCACCACTCCGCCCTTGGCCGAGCCGTCAAGCTTTGTGATGGCAAGAGAGGTGACATCGGTTGCCCTTGAGAACTCCCTGGCCTGCTGGAAGGCATTCTGCCCCGTCGTGGAGTCAAGTACAAGCATCACGTCATGAGGGGCATCAGGGATGACCTTGCGCATCACATTGCGTATTTTGGTGAGCTCGTTCATGAGGTCCACCCTGTTGTGAAGACGGCCGGCAGTGTCAATCAGCACCACATCGGCATCCCTGGCTACGGCGGACTTTACAGTGTCATATGCAACGGAAGCGGGATCGGAGCCCATCTCCTGGCGGACAATGTCCACCCCAGCCCTTTCGGCCCATATCACAAGCTGGTCAACAGCCGCTGCACGGAAAGTGTCCGCAGCACCTATGACAACCTTCTTTCCCTGCTGCCTGAGGCTTGCGGCGAGCTTACCGATCGTGGTTGTCTTGCCGACTCCGTTCACTCCGACCACAAGGACCACATAAGGCTTTTTCGTGAAATCGAAAGGCTCCACCGGAGCAGCATCCCCGTTGACATCCATCAGCTTGCCTATCTCATCCCGCAGGAGGTCGGCAAGTTCGTCCATGGACATATACTTGTCCTTTTCGACCCTGTCTTCGAGATTGTCAATGATCTTAAGGGTTGTGTCCACCCCCATGTCGGAAGAGACAAGGGCCTCTTCAATGGCGTCGAGGACATTCTCGTCCACCCTTGACTTGCCCACTACCGCCCTTGAAAGCCTCTTGAAAAAGCTCTCGTTGGTTTTCTTGATTCCTTTGTCGAATATTCCCATTTTGAGACACCGGTTTTAACCTACAAATATACTAAAATACTTGCCGTTTGGCAAATTGCAGTTCAGGTTGCATAAACAAAAAAAGAGGTTGACGGATGTCAACCTCAAATCGGTATCTTGAAGTAAATTACTTCTTGTTGAAGAATTCTTTCTCCTTGCCGGCCTCGATGAGCTGCTCTGTGAAAACATAAGCACCGGTCTTTGGAGATTTGTCCATGCGGATGCACTTGATCATGCTCTTTGCACCGCTCTTAGCTGCGAAGGTAGCGACCGCTTTCTTTGCCATAATTCAATCTCCTTATTTTTACTTGATTTCGCGATGAAGGGTTACCTTGTGGAGGTACGGATTGTACTTCCTGAGCTCAAGACGCTCCGGCGTGTTCTTCTTGTTCTTGGTGGTAATGTACCTTGACATTCCAGGTACACCGCTCTCTTTCTGCTCAGTGCACTCCAGGATGACCTGCACCCTGTTTCCTTTTGCTTTCTTTGCCATAGTATTAGAAATTAAACAAGGTTAACAAATCCTTTCTTCTGGGCCTCGGACACTGTCTTGTCGAGACCGTTCTTCTTGATGATCCTCATACCCTTTGCGGTAACCTTGAGGGTGATGAACCTCTGCTCCTCCTCTGACCAGAACCTCTTGGTCTTGAGATTGAGGGCGAAGTCACGTTTGGTGCGGCGCTTTGAGTGGGAAACATTGTTTCCGATCATTCTCCTGCGGCCAGTAATTTGACAAACCTTTGCCATAATATGATATTTTTATTATTAATCAAACAATATGCGGGGTGCAAATATCGGATTATTTTCGCTTAAATGCAAGAAAACTACACAATTTTGAAGAATCTGCGCCATCTTATGTTCTGCGGGAAACGCTTGTGGGCGTCCGTGGAGAGCCATATGATGGACGGTGTTCCGACAATGTGGTCTTCCGGCACGAAACCCCAATAGCGGGAGTCAAGCGAATTGTGCCTGTTGTCACCCATCATGAAATAATAGTCCTGAGCAAATGTATAGGACGAAGCCTGACTTCCGTCTATGTATATTGAGCCGTCGGCTCCGACCTCGAGGGTGTGGTGCTCATAGTCGCGGATAATCCTTTCATAAAGCGGAAGATTCTCCACGGTAAGGTCCACCGTCACTCCCTTCTGCGGGATCCAGAGCGGTCCGAAATTGTCCCTTGTCCATCTGAAATCCTGCGTGAACGGGAATATCATCAGATACGAGTCAGGATAATCCGGCGGATATACATCGATGTTCTCTTCCACCGAAACCACATTTGCAAGACCGCGGACAGTCTCAAGCATTGAAGCGGTAAGCGGCATTGCGGGATAACCGGGAAGGTTCCTGTCCCACCAGAGTTCCGATACATTCAACCCGAGATTCTCAATAATCTTGAGATTGATTGGAGTCCCGTTTGTAGTGACAGTGTAGGTAGTCTGCACTCCCGGCCAGATTTCCTGGGCGGCGGAATTGATGAAGACCTTTCCGTCCTTTATCAGGAGCGTATCGCCCGCTACGGCAACGCATCTCTTGACATAATGGTCCTTCTTGTCGGCAGGACGGACCTTTATCGGTCCATAAGTCCTTATGACGTAATCTTTTCCGGCAGTCCTGCAGAGGGAATGGTAATCATCGGCCGGAGCCTTGACGAGTACCGTATCCCCATTGGGAAAGTTGAATACCACACAGTCTCCCCTCCTTACGTTGCGGAATCCTTTCAGGCGCTTGTAATCCCTTTGGACAAGCGTGGAATAGGACTCGCTCCTGCCGATGACGTTGTGCGTAAACGGCACGGTGAGAGGTGTTTCCGGGAGCTTGGGGCCGAAAGTAAGCTTGCTTACGAAGAGATGGTCTCCGGTAAAGAGCGTACTTTCCATCGAGGAGGAAGGAATCTTGAAGGCCTGGAAGAAGAAAATATTGATGAAGGAGACAAATATCACGGCAAAGATGATGGCATCGAGCCAGTCAAGCCAGACATTGTGTTTCTCACCCTCCCGGTACTCCTTTTTCCAGAACATCCACTTCACCCGGCGGGTGATGTGGTGGTCGAAAATGACAATGAGTCCGAAGAGCCACCAATAGTTTCCCAGCCAGATCACCCACGCAATATAGAGGAGGGACCAGAAGGCCATCCTCACCCAATCATTGCGGCAGAGATCCTTCCAGGACATCATCAGAAACTATTTTACAGAGTTGATGATGGCCTCGAATGCCTGTGGATTGTTCATGGCGAGGTCTGCAAGGACCTTGCGGTTGAGTCCTACGTTCTGCTTTGCGAGCTTGCCCATGAACTGGGAGTAGGACATACCGTAGCTGCGTGCGGCAGCATTGATCCTCTGGATCCAGAGAGAACGGAATTCGCGTTTCTTGGCTTTACGGTCACGGTAAGCATAGGTAAGACCTTTCTCGTAGGTGTTCTTTGCTACCGTCCAGACATTTTTCCTTGAAAGGAAATTACCGCGGGTTCTCTTGAGAATCTTCTTGCGGCGAGCCCTTGAGGCTACTGAATTTACTGATCTTGGCATAATTTTGATTTTTTCCGGAGGCAGTGGCCGCTATGCGACACTTGTGCAAACTGCTTTCCAAGTTAAACTTAAATGATTGTAAATTAGATTACGAGGAGCTCCTTAACCCTCTTGACATCGTCCTTGTGAAGGATTGCGAAGTGGTCAAGATTTCTTTTCTGCTTCTTGGTCTTCTTGGTGAGAATGTGGCTGTGGTAAGCGTGTCTTCTCTTGATTTTGCCCGTTCCGGTAAGCGTAAAGCGCTTTTTGGCACCGGAGTTGGTCTTAAGCTTTGCCATCTCTGTTTGTTTTAATTGTTAAACTATAATATAACCGTCAGGTTATTTCTTTTTCAAAGGGGCGATCATCATGATCATCCTCTTGCCCTCAAGCTGCGGCATGCTTTCGGCGCGTCCGAACTCCTCGAGCTCCACTGCAAAACGCAGGAGAAGCTTTTCCCCCTGGTCCGAAAACTGTATGGACCTTCCCCTGAAGAATACGGAAGCCTTGACTTTCGACCCCTCGGTAAGGAATTCCTTTGCGTGCTTAAGCTTGAACTGGAAATCATGCTCGTCGGTGTTCGGGCCGAACCTGATCTCCTTTATGACTACCTTGGAAGCATTCTGCTTCATCTCCTTGGCCTTTTTCTTCTGCTGGTAGAGATACTTCTGGTAGTCAAGTATCTTGCATACAGGAGGATCCGCCTTTGCGCTGATCTCGACCAGGTCGAGTTCCATCCCTTCAGCCATTTTCAAGGCTGCGGAGAGAGAATATACTCCCGGCTCGGCGATATTGTCACCGACAAGACGAACCTGAGAAGCTGTAATCTCCTCATTGATGTTCAGTTCATTCTCTCCCTTGGACTGACGTCCCTGCGGGTTCTTCGGACCGTTCGGCCTTGCTCCTGCCGGTTTCGGTCCTCCAGCCGGCCTCGGGCCGCTGAAATGTGGTTTGTTAGGCGTTGCGATAAAATTAACCTCCTATAAGTTAAATTGTTATACTCCGGGGCACTACTTGGAAAGCTCCGATTTAACGGCATCCTTGAACCAAGTGATGAAGTCCCCGACTGTCTTAGAGCCTTCATCTGCTCCGCGCAGACGTACCGAAACGGTGCCGTCGGTCATCTCCTTTTCGCCGACAATCACCAGTACAGGCACCCTCAACAGCGAAATCTCACGAATTCTCTTGCCGAGAGTCTCATTACGGTCATCCACGGAACTGCGAATATCGGAATTATTCATCAATTCACAAACTTTTTTTGCATAATCAGCGTATTTTTCGCTGACTGGGAGCACTTTGACCTGATCAGGCGCAAGCCAGAGAGGGAAGTGTCCTCCGGTGTGCTCGAGAAGCACGGCAGTAAACCTTTCAAGACTGCCGAACGGTGCCCTGTGGATCATCACAGGACGCTTTTTAGAGCCGTCAGCATCGGTATATTCAAGCTGGAAGCGCTCCGGAAGGTTGTAGTCAACCTGGATTGTCCCGAGCTGCCAGCGGCGTCCGATTGCGTCCTTCACCATGAAGTCGAGCTTCGGACCATAGAATGCGGCCTCGCCGTACTCCACCACTGTCTTGAGTCCCTTTTCGGAAGCAGACTCTATGATGGCCTGCTCCGCCCTCTCCCAGTTCTCGTCGCTTCCGATGTATTTTTCACGGTTCACCTTGTCGCGGAGCGAAACCTGTGCGGTGTAATCCTCGAAGTTGAACACACGGAACACATAGAGTATCAGGTCGATGACCTTCTTGAACTCGTCCTTGAGCTGGTCCGGGCGCACAAACATATGGGCATCGTCCTGTGTGAAGCTGCGCACGCGGGTAAGGCCGTGGAGCTCTCCGCTCTGCTCATAACGGTAAACGGTACCGAACTCGGCAAGCCTCAACGGAAGATCCCTGTATGACCTTGGGGCTGAACGGTATATTTCACAGTGGTGAGGGCAGTTCATCGGCTTGAGAAGGTATTCCTCGCCCTCCTGCGGAGTGTGGATCGGCTGGAATGAATCCTTGCCGTACTTTGCCCAGTGGCCTGAAGTCACATAGAGGTTCTTGCTTCCGATATGCGGGGTGACTACCGGAAGATAGCCCGACTCGTTGAGCTTCCTGCGGAGGAAGGTCTCGAGCTCATAGCGCATCACGGCGCCCCTCGGCAACCACAGAGGAAGACCCTGGCCCACCTTGTTGGAGAAAGTGAACAGCTCCATTTCCTTGCCGAGCTTCCTGTGGTCCCTCTTCTTTGCCTCCTCGAGGACAACAAGGTACTCGTCCAGAAGCGATTTCTTCGGGAATGTGATACCATAGACACGGGTAAGCTGTCCCCTCTTCTCGTCGCCCCTCCAGTATGCTCCGGCAATTGCGGTCACTTTCACCGCCTTGATCGGCTCGGTGCTCATAAGGTGAGGTCCGCGGCAGAGGTCGGTGAATGCACCGTTCTCATAATATGTGATGGTGCCGTCTTCAAGCTCGCTGATGAGCTCGCACTTGTACTGGTCGCCCTTTTCCTCGAAATGCTTGAGAGCCTCGGCCTTGGAAACGTTTATTCTCTTGAATTCCTGCTTTTCGCGCGCAAGCTCGAGCATCTTCTTCTCGATCTTCGGGAAATCCGAGTCGGAGATTGTCCTTCCGCCGAGATCGACGTCGTAATAGAAACCGTTGTCAATGGCCGGGCCGATGCCGAACTTCACTCCCGGATAAAGTGATTCGAGTGCTTCTGCGAGAAGGTGTGAGGATGAGTGCCAGAAAACCTTCTTTGCCTCATCGTCCTCCCACTTGAGAAGACGGACCGAGCAGTTTCCGGTAATCGGACGGGTAAGGTCGATTGTCATACCCTTGTCGGCCGAGGTGTCTCCCTCGGGCTTCACTGAAACTGCCAGAACTTCTGCCGCAAGCCTCGGGCTGATGCCCGATGCGATCTCGTAGCCGGTCACGCCCTGCTCATAGGTGCGTACGCTACCGTCAGGAAATGTAATGTTGATCTGCATAATACTAAAATTAAATTGGTCTGACCGGTAATTTACCTACCAAGTACTTGAACTCGGCCAGCCATAGTTATAGTTTTTGTCAAGATTGCAAAGATAACCATTTTTTTCTATATTTGTACCAATAATAACAGACTTGCAATGGAAAGACCGGACAACAGGACAATTTGGAACAATGCATCCGTGACAGGACTTGTTCTCGGACTCATCTGCATCGCATATATGCTGCTCAGCCTTCTCACAGTGCTTCCCGGCGGGATGGTCACCACCTTCCTCAATTTCGCGCTGTGGCTGTGCAAATTCATAGGATGCATAGCGGTGATGCGCCTGGCAATGATGAAATTTGCCTCAGCCAATCCGGGGGCGTCAAATGCGGACACACGCAAACTGGGCATATTTTCGGCCCTCCTTTCCGCCATCATCGTGGCCGGATTCAACCTTGTGAGCATTCTCTTCATCACCCCGGAGGCCATGCAGGAGACCGTCAATGCAGTCCTGAGCCAGTACGCCGGGATGCTCGACACCAACACGATGAACTCCGTCGAGCAAATGATGGGAAAACTTCCCGCAATCACTTTCTTTTCCAATCTGATATACTGCTTCCTCTACGGAACTGTACTGTCGGCGATTCTCTCGTCAAACATCCCTTCCAAGAATCCGTTTGACAGGATCGACGGGGCACAGACCACAGACAATCAATAATCTACCGGCGATTGTACCTGCAACATGGATTATCCGAAAGACATCAGCATCATAATTCCGCTTCTTGACGAGGCGGAGTCGCTGCCTGAGCTCACGGAGTGGATTGAGAGGGTTATGGCAGCCGGAGGCCGGTCGCACGAAATCATCATGGTCGATGACGGAAGCCGCGACTGCTCATGGGATGTCATAACGGATCTGTCAAAGAAATATCCGTCAGTCAGCGCAATAAGATTCAGAAGGAATTACGGCAAATCGGCAGCCCTCTACTGCGGTTTCAAAAAGGCATGCGGCAGGGTTGTAATCACTATGGATGCCGACCTGCAGGACTCTCCGGACGAGATTCCCGAGCTCTACAGGATGATAGTCGAAGACGGATATGACCTCGTGTCGGGATGGAAGCAGAACAGGCAGGACAATGTGCTTACCAAGAACCTTCCGTCAAAGCTCTACAACGCCACCGCCCGCCGGATTACAGGCATAAAGCTCCACGACATGAACTGCGGTCTGAAAGCATACCGCAACGAAGTCGTGAAGAATATTGAAGTATATGGCGAGATGCACAGGTACATCCCGTATCTGGCCAAGAATGCGGGGTTCAGCAACATCGGGGAAAAGCCGGTCCACCACCAGAAGCGCAAGTACGGAAAGAGCAAATTCGGGATGGAAAGGTTTGTCAACGGGATGCTCGACCTTGTGTCCCTGTGGTTCCTGGGCACCTTCGGCAAGAAGCCGATGCACTTTTTCGGGCTTTCGGGCATACTGATGTTCCTGCTCGGATTCCTGTGTGCCGTATGGATCATCGTCGAAAAGCTTGTCAACCAGTCTCATGGACTGCGCTTCCGCCCGGTCACTGACCAGCCGCTCTTCTATATCGCCCTTGTCGCGATCCTTGCCGGTACAATGCTCTTCCTGGCCGGCTTCATCTGCGAGATGATTTCCCGCAATTCTTCGGAGAGGAACCACTACAACATCCGCGAAACAATCTGAGAAATCTTGCGCCCGCTGCCTTATGGATATCGGGCAAATGAAAAAAAGGCAGGCTGACCGGACGGTCAGCCTGCTTCCTTATACTGTATCCTTTGACGGACTATTCTCCGCCGTTTGCAATTATCGCATTGTACTTCTCGTATCCTGCCTGGTATGAAGCATCCTGGTCACGGAAACGGAAATAGGTATTCTTGAGATACTCGGCAACACCAAGCTTGATGTCCTTGTCGGAGGTGATGGAGTAAGCCTTCTCAAACGGCTCGATGCAGGCCTTGAGGGTCTTTTCGAACTCAGCTACGAGAGCAGCATACTTTGCATCGTCAAACTCTTCCTGGGCCTTGGTCTGGATATCAACTGCCTGGTTGTAGTACATTGTACCGAGGCCGATGTAGCCGAACTCATAGTTAGGGTCGATATCAGCGCACTTGTTGTAGCATACAGCTGCCTTCTCGAGGTCGCCGAGCTCCTTGTTGATATTGCCTTCCACATAGAGGAGGGACGGGTTGTTAGGCTCGTTCTCCTTGGCCTGGTCGAGAAGGCTGAAGAGGCGTGAAGGCTCCTCATTGTTCTGGATGTAGTAGTTGATGAGACCGATGAGGATGCTCTGGCTCTGAGGGAACTTCTGGAAGCCCTCCTCGAGGTAACCCTTTGCATTTGAAGGATCAACAACTGCGAGCTTTGCGAAGATGTCGCCTTCGTTTGCATAGTAGCCGAGGTTGTAGCACTTCTTGAAGAGTTCCTTTGCACGGTCGTTCTGTCCTGCGAACTGTGCGGTGAAA
This sequence comes from uncultured Bacteroidales bacterium, assembly GCA_945868745.1. Taxonomy (GTDB): domain Bacteria; phylum Bacteroidota; class Bacteroidia; order Bacteroidales; family UBA932; genus Cryptobacteroides. The sequence goes on along the minus strand of CAMBMK010000005.1, from coordinate 3,504 downwards.
CCTGCGTTGTAGATGGAGTTGGTGTCGATCTTTGCAACAGGCTCAAGGGACTGTGCGGCCTGCTCGAAAGCCTTGCTTGCTGCTGCATAGTCACCGAACACATACTGGTTGTAACCGTCGTTCACGAGCTTGCCGTTGATGGCCTCGAGGGCGGCAGTAACGTCCTTCTGCTTTTTAGGATCGAGGGAGAGGGCCTTTGCATAAGCCTCGACTGCCTTTCCGAGAGGATTGTCAACGACAGATACGGTAGGCTCGATGATGGCGAGGGTGCCGTTGCCGCGGAAATAGAGATTCTTGGTCTCATAGACCTCCTTGGTCATAACCTCACCGCCGATTTCAACGGTCTCGGTTGCAGACGGCTTTTCATTGCCCATAACGAGGGCAAGCTCCTGCTTGGTGGCATTTGCCCATACGCTGCCGACAGGAGCATCGTATGCACCTACATAGGCCTTACCGAGTGCAATCCAGGTAGCGGCCTTTTCAGCCTTCTTTGGATTTTCGGTCGCAGCCACTGCCTTGTCAACGGCATTCTTGGCATCGGTTATCACCTTTACCTGTGCGCCAGCTACCTGAATGGAAGCGATAAGTGAAAGCGCAATAAGAATTCTTTTCATTTCTCTTATAGTTTTTGAGTTATTATTCAGTAGCGGTATTTTCAACATTTCCGGCGTCGGCGGCATTTTCGGCATTTGCCTCTGCCGGGGACTCCTCGCTCTTGGACACCACCGAGATGGAGGCAATCGCGTCACCTTCCCTGAGGTTGATCAGGCGCACGCCCTGGGTGGCCCTGTGGGCTACACGGATGTCGGACACGGCCATGCGGATTGTAAGTCCCGAGCGTTTGATGATCATGAGGTCATCGTTGTCGGTAACATTCTTGATGGCAACGAGCTTTCCGGTCTTCTCGGTGATATCGAGGGTCCTTACGCCCTTTCCGCCCCTGTTGGTGATGCGGTACTCGTCGAAATCGGTCCTCTTGCCATAGCCGTTCTCGCTGACAACCAGCACGGTATGGTCTGCAGCATCCTCTGCATCAGGGCTGTAGGCTATGGTACCGACCACCTCGTCGTCATCTTCAATATTGATGCCACGCACACCCGCGGCAGTCCTTCCGAGAGGCCTTGCATCGGACTCTTCGAAGCGGCAGCAGCGTCCGTTCATGGCGGCTATCAGCAGTTGGTCCCTGCCTGTTGTAAGCACTGCGTCGAGCAGCTGGTCGTCCTCGCGTATGTTGATGGCGTTGATTCCGTTGGCCCTCGGTCTTGAATATGCCTCGAGGGTGGTCTTCTTGACAAGTCCGCGCTTTGTGCTCAGCACCACATAGTTGTTTTCGACAAACTCCCTGTCGTCGAGGTTGCGCACGTTGAGGATGGCGCGTATCTTGTCGTCCGGGATATTCAGCACGTTCTGGATTGCACGGCCCTTTGAGGCACGGGCGCCCTCCGGAATCTGATAGACCTTAAGCCAGTACAGGCGCCCGCTCTCAGTGAAGAAAAGCAGGGTGCTGTGCATATTGGCCACATAGATATGCTCAATGAAATCATCGTCCTTGGTGGCGCTCGCCTTGAGGCCGACCCCTCCCCTGTTCTGGGTCTTGAACTCGGTCAGGAGCGTCCTCTTTATGTATCCGAGATGGGATATTGTGATCACCACATCGTCATCGGCATAGAAATCCTCCGGGTTGAACTCGTCGGCTGAAGGCACAATCTCAGTCCTGCGCGGATCAGCAAAGCGGTTCTTGATGTCCTGTGTCTCCTCCTTTATGATGTCAAGCTGCATCCGCTCGCTTCCGAGAATGTCGATGCAGTGGGCGATGAACTTCTCAAGCTCGTCATATTCAGCCTTGAGCTTCTCCCTTTCCAGTCCGGTGAGCTGTCCCAGGCGCATGGCAACGATTGCAGCGGCCTGCTCGTCCGAGAACCCGAAGGACTCCATGAGGTTGGCCTTGGCCTCCGAAGGGTTCTTGGAAGAACGGATCACGCGGATAATCTCGTCGATTATGTCGATTGCCTTGAGCAGTCCTTCGAGGATGTGGGCCCTCTTCTGGGCCTTGTCGAGCTCGAATTTTGTCCTGCGGACTATCACCTCGTGGCGGAAATCCACAAACACCTTCAGCATGTCCTTCAGCGTCATCGTGACAGGACGGCCGTTGACAAGGGCCACATTGTTGATAGCGAAGCTGGACTGGAGGGCGGTGTTCTTGAACAGGGTATTGAGCACCACTCCGGAGTTGAAGCCCTTCTTCACCCTGATTATCATGCGGAGGCCTTCCCTGGATGTCTCGTCGTTGACATAGGTGATGCCTTCGATGCGCTTCTCCTCGACCATCTGGCCGATCTTTTCGATGAGCTCCCGCTTGTTGACCATATACGGTACCTCGGTCACGACAATGGTCTCGATGCCGTTGTCAGCCACCTCGATGTCGGTCTTTGAACGCACCACGACGCGGCCGCGGCCGGTCTCGTAGGCGTCCTTTATGCCCTGGATGCCCTGGATGATGCCTCCCGTCGGGAAATCAGGACCCTTGATGTACTTCATCAGTTCATCGACAGTGATGTCCGGATTGTCGATGTATGCGCATATTCCGTCACATACCTCTGCAAGGTTGTGGGGAGCCATATTGGTGGCCATTCCGACTGCAATTCCGGAAGATCCGTTCAAAAGCAGGAGCGGAAGCTTGGTCGGGAGCACTGTAGGCTCGTCGATTGTATCGTCAAAGTTTGGCTGGAAATCCACGGTGTCCTTGTCGAGGTCGGCAAGCACTTCGTCAGTGATTTTCTGGAGCTTGGCCTCGGTATATCGCATCGCGGCGACTGCATCTCCGTCCATCGAGCCGAAGTTGCCCTGGCCATAGACGAGCGGGTAGCGCTGGTTCCAGTTCTGGGCAAGGCGCACCATCGCGTCATATACGCTGGAGTCACCGTGAGGGTGGAACTTACCGAGCACGTCTCCGACAATCCTGGCTGATTTCCTGGTTGGTCCGGCATATCCGAGGTTGAGGCCCTCCATGCCGAAAAGAACCCTTCTCTGCACCGGTTTCAGACCGTCCCTTGCATCAGGGAGCGCACGTGACACGATGACGGACATCGAATAGTCGATGTACGCGCTGCGCATCTCGTGGTCAATGTTGACCTGTTCGATCCTGCCGGTATTCTTTACTTCTGTTTCGTCCATTTATCTTGTTTTTTCCTGTCGGGCCCTGTTCCCGGGCCCGAAATCATTTTATCACATAAGTCAATAACATGCAAATTTAGCAAAAAAAATGTTATTTTTGTAAAAGGATGACAAGAATCCTGACAGAACCATGGACATCAGAGTTTCAGAAGAACTTAATGCAATCATAAATTTCGCCAGGGAAGAGGCGATGAGGACAGGCAGTTACGGCATCGGGGCCGACCACCTGTTCCTCGGAATCATACGGCACAGGGAAAACAATGCCTACAGCGCCTTGCAGGGAATGGGCACGGACCTCGAACAGATGAAAAGATTCATCGACTCGAAGAT
>CAMBMK010000004.1 GCA_945868745.1 uncultured Bacteroidales bacterium | reverse complement strand
GTAATCTGTCTCTTGGCGTAATGCCTGGTATTGAGGCGGATACGGTCCAGGGCCTCATCGACAGAATGCGGAAGGCCGGCAGCATCGGACCCGTCACGGTAGTCGAAATAGTCAAACAGCTCCTTGTAGCCCACGGTCTTTAGCGCGGTATAGTCCCTCAGCGGAACAAGCGAGGCGGCTTCTTCCACAAGACCCGCATCGGCCATCATCGTCACCCTGCGGTCAATCCTGCCGTAAAGCACGTCACGCGGCCTTGTAATCACGATTTTTTCGATGTCGAAATCCCTCTTCCTCGGCTCCATGCGGTAGGAGGTGAAACTGCGGCCCGACAGGAGATTGACTTCCAGTGCCCGAAGCACCCTCTGCGGATTGGTGATGTCGATGCTTGCATAGGCCTCGGGATCAATCCTCCGCAGGTCAAGCCTCAGGGATTCCACCCCCTCCTCCTGCATCCTGCGGGTAAGCGAGGCGCGGAGCTCCGCATCGGCCGGAGGCACCTCCGGAAGCCCCCTGCACACGGCATCCACATAGAATCCCGACCCTCCGCACATCACCAGGGTCTGGTGGCCCTGCTCAAAAAGACGTGATATAAGTTCAAGAGCCTCAATCTCATAGGTCCCGGCAGTATAGAGCTCCCTGACAGTATGGGTCTGGATAAAATAATGCTTCACGGCGGAAAGCTGTGAAGCGGAAGGGACAGCCGTCCCTATGGTCATTTCCTTGTAAATCTGGCGTGAATCGCAGGAAATCACAGGAGAACCAAAGCGCAGCGCAAGGTCAATCGCGTAGTCCGTCTTTCCGGACGCCGTCGGACCTGTCACTATGATCAGCCTGCGGGACATCGGGACACCTACAGAGCGCCCTCGCCCTCGTCGTAAATCTCCTTTCCGTCCTCGTCTCCGTCATCCTCGTCCTCTTCGTCATCAAGGTCTTCGTCGTCGAGATCCTCATCGTCATCATCATCCTCGATAACGGCATCCTTTCCCTTGCCCCATACAGGCTCGTGATGCTGCGGATGCTTCTGGTCCTCAGGAAGATCCTCGTAGGCCACATAACCGTTCTCAAACTCTGCCGGTACAGGTCCCTTGGTCTCGATGAGAGCCGGATAGGAAAGCTCCGGATCGGCTTCCACCTCACCCTCGAAGGTCACGATGACGCTCTTTTTGTTGGTGACGTCATAGAAATACACAAACGAAGCTATGCCCTTTTCCACAGTGCCGGCAAGAGAGACCTCATCGACGGTGCCGTAACCGAGGTCGAACATCGAATACCTCGCCACAAGGGCACCTGAAGCGTCAAGGGCCTTGAACTGGATGAGCATGTCCTGCGGGAACTCCAGCTCGTCCCTCAGGAGTTTGTGAAAATCGTAAAGGGTAGTGTCTGACTGAAGGTCATAGACTCTGGCAAAGCCTTTCAATCCTGCCAGGGAAACGCGGTATCTGTAGAGCATATCAATAATTCAAGGGTTATGGGAACCTTCATCCGATTCCGTATAAAAGCGGCGCAAAGATACAAAAATTATCGTACCGAGCCACCTGCAAGGTCAAGTATTTCATTTGTAATTTTCTGTTGGCGGGCCTTGTTGTAGTCAAGCGAGAGTTCGGACAGGAGATTTTCCCCATTGTCTGTGGCATACTGCATTGCTACCATACGCGATGCGTGCCCTGCCGCCACGCAGTCCAGGAGCACGGCGTACATCTTCAGGGCCGCCACCTTGGGCACAAGCACCCCGATCAGTGTCCTGCGGTCAGGCTCCACGATATAGTCCCGCTCATCCTCCGGAGCCGCATCGCCCGTGCTCCTGCCAAGGATCATCCTGTCGATGCCATCCCCGTCCTGCGGAATAGCAAACGGGAGAAAACTCTCGCGCAGGACCGGTTGTGAAGACATTGAGGCGAAATGGTTGTAGATGAGCTCAACCCTGTCGAAACGGCCTCCGAGAAATCCGTCCATAAGCTCGCTCCCAAGACGGGAAGCCTCCCTGTAGCAAGGCTTTGCAACCATCGCGGAGCAGTCCAAGCACCGGTATCCCGCCCTGGCAAAAGCCTCCTGCATCTTCCTGCCCGCGGCATATAAAGTAACGCTGATTCCCGCCTGCTCATATTCGCGGACAGTCTCGAGCGCAAGGCGTATGGCATTGTGGTTGAATGCCCCGCACAGCGCCTGGTTGGAAGAAAAGCACACCAGCGCAACCTTTTCAGTCACAGGATGTCCCTGCATCAGCGGATGGGAAATGCCCTTCATCAGTGTTGTGAGAATGTGCCTTGTCCCGGCCTCGTAGGGCAGCATATTCCCGATGGCCTTCTGAGCCTTGACAAGCTCCGCGGAGGCCACCATTTTCATGGCCGAAGTAATCTTCAGCGTGCTCCTTACCGAGGAAATCCTCGATTTTGTCCCGTTGAGGTCAACCATGGCAGCATCACTTTTGCGTCAGTCCCCTGACCACCCCTGCAGCCACCTTCTCGATGGTCCCTGCAATGGATGCGTCAAAATTGCCCGCCGCAAGGGAGTCAAGCACATCGGAGTGCGAGGCCCTCATCCTCTCCAGGAACTCTTCCTGGAAGGCATCCACGTCACTTACCGCTATGTCGGCCATGAGACCGCGGGTCCCGCAATAGAGCACCGCTACCTGTTCGCCCACAGGCATAGGGCTGTACTGCTTCTGGATGAGCAGACGGCTGTTTTTGCGGCCTTTGTCGAGCTGCATCGCCGTGACCTTGTCCATATCGGTAGAGAACTTTGTAAATGCCTCAAGCTCACTATATTGGGCCTGGTCCATCTTGAGCGTGCCCGCAACCTTCTTCATACTCCTGACCTGGGCGCTCGAGCCTACCCTGGACACAGAAATGCCCACATTGACCGCAGGCCGGAAGCCCTGGTTGAAAAGCGAACTTTCAAGATAGATCTGGCCGTCGGTGATTGATATCACATTGGTAGGAATATAGGCCGAGACATCCCCCGCCTGGGTCTCGATGACAGGAAGGGCCGTGAGCGAACCGCCTGCGCGCACCCTGCTGCGGATGGATTCCGGAAGGTCGTTCATCCGGATGGCCACCTCCTGCTGTCCGATGATCTTCGCGGCCCTCTCAAGAAGTCTCGAATGGAGATAGAACACATCGCCCGGATACGCCTCGCGGCCGGACGGACGGCGCAGGATGAGGGATATCTCACGGTAGGCCACAGCGTGCTTGGAGAGGTCGTCATAGACCACAAGGGCATCCCTTCCCGTGTCACGGAAATACTCCCCGATGGCAGCTCCGGCAAACGGGGCATAATACTGGAGCGCGGCAGCCTCGCCCGCCGTCGCTACCACCACCACGGTATAGTCCATCGCGCCCTTCGAACGAAGCGTCTCCACTATATTGGCAACAGTGCTTCCCTTCTGTCCCACAGCCACATAGATACAATATACCGGCTTTCCGGCGAGATAATCCGCACGCTGGTTGATGATGGTGTCTATGGCAATGGCCGTCTTTCCGGTCTGACGGTCACCGATGATCAGCTCCCTCTGCCCCCTTCCGATCGGAATCATCGAATCGATGCTCTTGAGGCCGGTCTGCAGAGGCTCGCACACGGGCTGGCGGAAAATGACTCCGGGAGCCTTGCGCTCAAGAGGCATCTCCACGAGGTCGCCCCCGATTTCCCCGAGTCCGTCCAGCGGGTTGCCGAGAGGGTCCACCACCCTTCCGAGCATTGCCTCCCCCACCCTGATGCCGGCAATCCTTCCGGTGCGCCGCACCACCATACCCTCCTTCACGGGCTCCGTAGGACCAAGAAGCACCGCACCCACATTGTCCTCCTCAAGGTTCATCGCGACACCGGTCACGCCGCACTCGAAGTCGAGCAGTTCGCCCGCCTCGGCACTTTCGAGCCCATAGACGCGCGCAACGCCGTCACTGACCTGCAGGACCTTTCCTATTTCATCATACCTGGCCGAAATGTCTATGCCCCGGAGCTGCTGCAGCAGCACATCCGAGATTTCGCCCGGCTTGGCAGAAGTCTGTAACATTTGCTAAAGAATACGTTTTTGTGTGTTTACCAGTCCGCCCCGGATCACCTCAAGCTGACGCCGCACGGAGGCATCCAGAAGGCGGTTTCCCGTCATTATGACCGCTCCCCCGATGATGTCGGGATCCACCGACGCCTCAAAGCGCACGTCCTTTCCCGTCATGCTGCACGCCTTTTCCCTTACGGCCCGCAGCATCTCGGCGCCAAGAGGGACAGCCGTGATGATGCGCGCACTGATGATGCCGTTGGCATTCTCATACTTACGGGCATATGACTGGAGGATGAACCGGAGCATATCAGCCCGGCCGCGGCGTATCACGAGGGCAAAGAAGGTGGAAAGCTCACCTGCAAGAGGCTCCGGGGCAACGGCGCAGGAAAGAAGGCGAAGCTTTTCCCCCGGCGACACCGCCTCAGGGTCGGATAGCGAACGCTCAAGGTCCGGCACGGACACAAGCCTTTTTTCAATGGCAAGCGCCTGCGCATAGACTCTGGCAGCGGCATCGCCCTTGCCGGCAAACCGCAGCAGAGCCTCCCCGTAACGGGCGGAAACGGAACCTATGCTCACTTTTTGACCTCCTTGCTGTCAGATTGTTGCGGCAGCCCGTCAAGAAGCCTGCCGATATACTCCCTCTGTGCTTCTTCCCCTGAAAGGGCCTGTCGCAGAATCTTCTCCGAGACGGCAACTGAAAGCTCTGCAACCGTGGAGCGCAGCTCCTGCATGGCGCTTTCCTTCTCCGCTTCGATGGTCTTCCTTGCCTGCGCGATGATCTTGTCCGCCTCGGCAGAAGCCGCTGTCTGCGCATCGCTGATTATCTGCGCCTTTTCCCTGGCGGCCTCGCGGATGATTTCATCCTGCTCCAGACGTGTCCTTTCAAGCAGCGCCTCCTGCTCCGAGGCAAGGTCACGCATGCGCCTCTCGGCCTCTTCGGCCTTCCGGAGCGCCTCATCTATACGGTCGCTGCGCCTGTCCACCATATCCGTGATGACAGGGAAGCCGAATCTCCACAACAGGAAAAGCAGGATGGCGAAAATCAGCACCATCCAGAAAAGAAGGCCGGAATCGGGAGTAACCAGATTCATAATCTACAGTACAAGCGCAAGCAGGCAGACAATGATTGCAAACAGGGCGGCACCCTCGACCATACCTGCGGCAATGATGAGGGACGAGCGCAAGTTGCCTGCCGACTCGGGCTGGCGCGCGATGCTTTCCATCGCCGACTTGCCGATCTTGGAGATGCCGAATGCACCTGCGAATGCTGCGAGGGCAGCACCGAGCACCGCAGCGGCCTTTCCTATGACAGTAGCCTGAAGTAAAAATGTAAGTAACATATCTTTAATCGTTTATGAATGATTCTTTTGTCTTGAGAGTCCGATATAGATCGACGAAAGTGTCGTGAACACATAGGCCTGCACAAATGCCACGAGACATTCCAGCAGGTCCAGGAACACCCCGAAAAGCACCGAGACCACGCTCATCGCTCCGAAAAGGACTGCTCCGTATTTTGCTATTATGAAAATGACGCACACGAGGCCGAGTATCATGATATGGCCCGCGAGCATATTGGCAAACAGCCTGATTGTGAGGGACACGGGCTTCATTATGGCGCTGAACACCTCGATTAGAGGCATTATGGGTTTGAGGAACACCGGCACATCGGGGCAGAGCATCTCCCTGTAGTATTCCCTGTTGCCGAAAAGGTTGACCGCAAGGAAGGTGCAGAGCGCCAGCACGAGGGTTACGGCGATGTTGCCCGTGAGATTGGCGCCGAACGGGAAGAACGGCACAATCCCGAGCAGGTTGTTGAGGAGAATGAAGAAAAATGCGGCGCAAAGGTACGGGGAATAGCGCCTGTAGTCCTCCCCGATATTTTCCTTTGCCATTTCGTGCACCATCATCACCACAGGCTCCACAAATGCTGCAATGCCCCTCGGGGCCTCGGACGTGGAGTCATGAGTGCGGTACCAGCGTGCCGCGGAGAGCACAATCACCAGCAGGAGCAGACTGCTGACCATCAGCGCGAAAACATTTTTGGTAATGCTTATGTCGAGGGGACGCGTGCCGTCGGAAAGGACTATTTTCCCTTCGTGGGGCTCCCCCTCTGCGGCAATCCTGAACCCTTCGTATTCCCGGCCGTGGGAAAGGCGTGCAGACGAGAAGACATGCCATCCGGTCTGCGGACTGCGGACAATCACAGGGAGATGGACCCCGACGGTGCGCCCGTCCCAGCAGGTGATATGCCAGCCGTATGAATCCCCGATGTGGCCGAATATGATTTCCGACGTGCCGGACTCCTGCGCGCGGAGCGTAACAGAAGCCAGCAGCATCAGGATAAATGCCGTTATCGCCCTTGACAGTCTCATATCTCCACTATCGCAGTTACTTTATTGTCAATGACTTCCACAAATCCTCCCGAAATGGTCACGCTGTGGACGGAGCTGTCCTCGAGCATGAAGCGGATGTCGCCGGCAGTGAGGGCGGTAATGAGCGGGGCGTGGTTCCTGAGCACCTGGAAACTGCCGGCGATGCCCGGCAGGGTGACTCCGTACACCTTGCGGCTCATTATCCTCTCTTCCGGGGACATTATCTCGAGTGTAATCTCCGCTGTCATGGGATGTTATTTTGAATGGAGGAGGATGTCCTCGCCCTTCCGTATCGCGTCGTCGATTGTGCCCACGTTGAGGAAGGCCTGCTCAGGAAGGTGGTCCACCCTGCCGTCGAGGATCATATTGAAACCATCGATGGTGTCCTCTATGTCAACCATCACTCCCGGTACTCCGGTAAACTGCTCCGCCACCGAGAACGGCTGGGAGAGGAACCTCTGCACCCTTCTTGCGCGGTTGACAGTGGTCTTGTCCTCTTCGGAAAGCTCGTCCATTCCGAGAATCGAGATGATGTCCTGGAGCTCCTTGTTGCGCTGAAGTATCTGCTTTACCCGCTGCGCCGTCTCATAGTGCCGGGTGCCCACAATGTTGGGGTCAAGGATCCTGGATGTCGATTCGAGAGGGTCCACCGCGGGATATATGCCCAGTCCGGTAATCTTGCGGCTGAGCACCGTGGTGGCGTCGAGATGGGAGAATGTAGTGGCCGGGGCCGGATCGGTAAGGTCGTCTGCAGGCACATACACAGCCTGGACCGATGTGATGGAGCCGTTTTTGGTGGAGGTGATCCTTTCCTGCATAAGTCCCATCTCAGTGGCGAGGGTAGGCTGGTAGCCCACGGCCGAAGGCATCCTGCCGAGAAGCGCCGACACCTCGGAACCCGCCTGCGTGAAACGGAAAATGTTGTCGATGAAAAAGAGTATGTCCCTCGGACCGGCGCCGTCCGAACCGTCCCTGAACGATTCTGCAAGGGTCAGTCCGGAAAGGGCTACGGAGGCCCTTGCCCCCGGCGGCTCGTTCATCTGGCCGAACACCATTGCCACCTGCGAACGGGCAAGCTCCTCCCTGTCTATTCTGGAGAGGTCCCATCCACCGGCAGCCATATCCTTTGCAAAGGCGTCGCCGTAGCGGATGACGCCCGATTCGATCATTTCGCGAAGCAGGTCATTGCCTTCCCTTGTGCGCTCGCCCACTCCTGCAAATACGGAGAAACCGTTGTGCTTCTTGGCTATGTTGTTGATGAGCTCCTTGATAAGCACGGTCTTGCCCACTCCGGCTCCCCCGAAAAGGCCGATTTTTCCGCCCTTGAGGTAAGGCTCGAGCAGGTCTATGACCTTGATGCCCGTGTAGAGCACCTCCTGTGAGGTCTTGAGGTCCTCGAATTTCGGGGGCTCACGGTGGATCGGGAGACGCTCCTGCGTGACGATGTCCCCGAGCCCGTCTATAGCCTCCCCGGTGACATTGAGTACCCTTCCCCTGATGAGAGGGCCCACCGGCATCGAAATCGGGCCTGACGTCGGAACAGCCTCCATACCCCTCCTGAGACCGTCGGTAGAGTCCATTGCGACACATCTGACCGTGTCTTCGCCGATATGCTGCTGCACCTCGATGATGAGCGTGCGCCCGTCATTCCTGCTGACGGCAAGGGCTTCGTGGATGGCAGGAAGATTTTTGCGTTCTTCCTCCCCGAAATCGAAATGGACATCCACTACCGGGCCCACTATCTGCGAAATATGTCCTGCTGAAACGTCTGGCATTGCTTTTTTGTCTTTTTGTCTGACTACCAGGGCTGCACCTTGTGCAGCCCTGGCTCAATAAATCACGCGGGCTTTTTGGACACGCGGACTTCAAATATAGTTTTTTTATTTCAAAAAGACCTGCATCAGCCCCGGGAAAAAGCGCCGGCATACAAAAAAAGGCCGTGCCAGCACCGGCACGGCCCCGATATGGGATCAGGAAAAATTATCTGAGCTTGGTGTAGCCGTAGGTAGCAACCTCTCCGAGCTCCTGCTCGATCTTCATGAGACGGTTGTACTTGGCGATACGGTCGGTACGGCTGAGGGAACCGGTCTTGATCTGGCCGCTGTTGGTAGCGACTGCGATGTCGGCGATGGTGGTGTCCTCAGTCTCGCCGGAGCGGTGTGAGGTAACGGTGGTGTAGCCGTGACGGTGAGCCATCTCGATTGCGTCGAGGGTCTCGGTGAGGGAACCGATCTGGTTGACCTTGATGAGGATGGAGTTGCCGGCACCCATCTTGATACCCTTCTCGAGATACTTCACGTTGGTCACGAAGAGGTCGTCACCCACGAGCTGGCAGCGGTCGCCGATAGCTGCGGTGAGCTTTACCCAGCCTTCCCAGTCTTCCTCTGAAAGACCGTCCTCGATGGAGTCGATAGGATATTTGGTGATGAGCTCCTCGAGGTAAGCGATCTGCTCCTCTGAAGAGAGCTTCTTGCCGTTAGGATCCTTCTGCTTGCCGTCCTTGAGCTGCTTGTAGTCATAGAAGAACTTGTCGCCCTCCTTGAAGCAGAACTCTGAAGCAGCGCAGTCCATGGCGATCTTCACGTCCTTGCCAGGCTCGTAGCCAGCCTTGCGGATAGCCTCCATGATGCAGTCGAGAGCATCGTCGATGCCGCTGAGTGCAGGAGCGAAACCGCCTTCGTCACCTACTGCGGTGGAAAGGCCGCGGCCCTTGAGAACCTTCTGGAGAGCGTGGAACACCTCTGCGCCCATGCGCACGCCTTCAGCCTCGGAGGTGGCGCCTACCGGACGGATCATGAACTCCTGGAATGCGATAGGGGCATCGGAGTGTGCACCGCCGTTGATGATGTTCATCATAGGGACAGGAAGAACGTGACCGTTGGTACCGCCGAGATATCTGTAGAGAGGAATGTCGAGGTAGTTGGCGGCAGCGTGTGCAACTGCGAGGGAAACGCCGAGGATGGCATTTGCACCGAGGTTGCTCTTGGTAGGGGTGCCGTCGAGCTCGATCATAGCCCTGTCGATAGCCCTCTGGTCAAGGCAGCTCATACCGATGATGGCCGGAGCAATCTTGTCGTTGATGTTGGCTGCAGCCTTGAGGGTGCCCTTTCCGCCGTAGCGCTTAGGGTCGCCGTCGCGAAGCTCGAGAGCCTCGTTCTCACCGGTGGAAGCACCTGAAGGAACGGATGCTACGCCGATAACGCCTGATTCGAGGACAACTTCAGCCTCGATAGTAGGATTTCCCCTTGAGTCGAGGATTTCCCTTCCTGTTACTTGAATGATTCTCATTTTTATTCAAAAATTTAAGAGTTATTTCCTTTAAGCGCCGCAAATTTAGCAATTATTTGCGACAAATGCCGCAAGTGGACCGAAAAACAGTCCCGCATCAGATTTTTCCTGCATCCTCCGGAGGGAAAAGTCCGAAAAGACGGCTGTCTATCATGTTGAGCACGGCCTCGAAATCTTCCGCACGGTTGGCAAACTTGTAGCGGTCGGCATCGATGACCAGGAGATTGTGGTCATAGCCGGCAATCCACTCCTCGTAGCGCTGGTTGAGTCCCGCGAGGTAGTCGATGCGGATGCCCTTCTCATACTCGCGCCCGCGTTTCTGGATCTGTGCCACAAGGTTAGGAATCGAGCTCTTGAGGTAGATCAGGAGGTCAGGCGCCTTGACAAGCGACATCATCAGGTCGAAAAGCTCGCTGTAGGTCTCGAAATCCCTCGAGGAGAGCTGTCCCATGGCGTGGAGGTTGGGCGCGAAGATGCGCGCATCCTCATAGATGGTGCGGTCCTGGATGACGATTTCGTCCTTTCCCGCTATGTCCACGACATCCTTGAAGCGCTTGTTGAGAAAGAAAATCTGGGTATTGAACGACCACCTCTCCATATCCGCATAGAAATCCGCGAGATAAGGGTTGAAGTCCACTGATTCGTATTTCGGAGTCCAGCCGTAGTGCTCCGCGAGCATCCGCGTGAGCGTCGTCTTGCCGCTGCCGATATTGCCTGCTATCGCTATATGCATAATCTATAACCTTTTGAGTTTCTTGAATGTCCCTGTAATCTTACAAAAATACAAAATTATTCAGGTTTCTCAAACAGGGCGGGGGGTAACTCCCTACAAAGTCTGGCCGCCGATGAATTCGCGCATTATCGAAGTAGGCGGGATTGCAGCTATCTCCGAAGGCGACAGGGGCACAATCCTGTCGAGGAATTTGAGCAGCCTGACGGCCTCGCTGTAGGCAGGGGAAGCCGGCGGGATGCGCAGCAGGAGCGGTTCCGCGTAGTATTTGAGCATCGGGAGCTCGAAAATCAGGGCGGAGTTGAAGGCCGCATCGGCATTTTCCTGGAACGGGAAGATGTTGCGTTCCTCTCCCCTGCGGACGCTCGGCCAGCGGAGTATGGTGTCTTCCGGAGTGATGCCGCGCACACGGTTGTCGCGCACCATGCGGCGCAGCAGACGGTTGTCGGTGGTGGAGATGTTGTTGTTCTCGTCGATGTTGAGCGAGGTCAGCGCCGAAGCATATACCCTGAAGATCCTCGACTGGTCCACCGAAGGGGTGAGGTCGGGATTGAGGGCGTGGATGCCTTCCATTATGAGGATGTCGTTGCTTTCGAGGTGCAGGCGCTTGCCTGTGAACACCCTCCGGCCCTCCTTGAAATCAAATTTCGGCACCTCGATTTCCCTTCCTGCGAGAAGATCGTTGAGCTGATGATTGAGGAAGTCAAGGTCCATGGCGTAGAGCGACTCATAGTCCTTGTTGCCGAACTCGTCCAGCGGGGTGTCCTCACGGTTGAGGAAATAATTGTCGAGCTCGATGACCTTCGGGTTCATGCCGAGCACCCTGCACTGGAGGGCAAGCCGCAGCGATGAGGAAGTCTTGCCGCTTGAGGACGGCCCGGCTATCATCACGATGCGGATGCGGTCCAGGGCCTCGAGGATCCTGTCGGCAATGGCTGCGTACTTCCTTTCCTGACGGGCTTCGGCAAGATTGATGATCTCCACTGCACGGCCTTCGCTTATGGCCTTGTTTAGCGAGCCTATCCCCTTGATGCCCAACACGTCACACCACTGCGAATACTCCTTGAGCGATGCCGCGATCTTGCTCTGGCGCTTCATCGGCATCACCCTGTCTGGATTGCCGATTACCGGAGGCTGCAGGCAGAAGCCCTCGCCGAACACCGTGAGGTTGAACACCCGCAGATATCCGGAGGAAGGTACAAGGGCACCGTGGAAGGTATCTGTGTATCCGTCAAGGGTATAGACCGTGACGGAAAAGCATCCGATGCTCCTGAAGAGCCCGGCCTTGTCGATTTGGCGGTGGGAGGTGAAAAGCTCCGCCGCCTCGTCCACGGGCATCTCGCTGCGCACGAACGGGAAGTCGGCCGCCACGATGTCGAGCATCCTCGAATGGATTTTCTCAAGGTCGGCATCGGAGACCGTCCGCAGGCTGCCGTCCGCGCAGGTGAGCTTGCAGTAGAGTCCGCTCGGGAGCGAATGGTCTATCACGAGGACGTCCTCCGGGAAAAGCTCCGAGACGGCCTTCTGGAGCACAAAACAGAGCGAACGCACATAGCAGCGGCGTCCGTCACTGTGGAGATAATCGATGAATTCGACCTCGTGAGGGCCTGTAATCCTGTATGAAAGGTCCCTGAGCCTGTGGTCAACGAGTGCGGCAAGCGGTTTTGCGCCGCTTCTTCCGGTCAGGGGAACGATGTCGGAAAGCAGTGTTCCGAACGCGACAGGAATCTTCTTTCCGCCGCAGGTAATCAAGATATTGTCCATATAAACTGGCCGTATCAGACGGCCGGCTGGTTAGAGCACTTCCCCGAGGAACGGCCCGGTGACCGAATGCGGGTCTGCCGCGACATGCTCCGGAGTGCCTTGCGACACTATTGTGCCGCCTCTCCGCCCTCCGTCGGGACCCATGTCGAAGATGTAGTCAACGGATTTGAGGACATCGAGGTTGTGCTCGATTATTATTACGGTATTGCCCTGGTCAACAAGTTGCTGAAGCACCCCGAGCAAGACCTTTATGTCTGCAAAATGCAGGCCTGTGGTCGGCTCGTCGAGTATGTAAAGGGTGTTTCCAGTGGCCTTGCGGAACAATTCGGCCGCCAGCTTCATCCTCTGGCTCTCCCCTCCGGAAAGCGTCACGGCGGACTGGCCGAGATGGACATAGCCCAGGCCCACATCCACCAGGGCCTTGAGCTTCTGGGCAATTTTCGGCACGCTCAAGAAGAATTCATACGCCTCGCTGATGGACATTTCGAGCACATCGTTGATATTCTTGCCCTTGTAGCGGACGGCAAGGGTGTCGTCCTTGTAGCGCCGGCCGCGGCATTCGTCGCAGACCACATTGACCGAAGGCAGGAAATTCATCTCTATCACCTTGATGCCGGCTCCCTTGCACTCCTCGCAGCGGCCCCCCGGCACATTGAACGAGAACCGTCCCGAATCGAAACCGCGCACTTTTGCGTCGATAGTGTCGGCAAAAAGGTTGCGGATGTCCCCGAACACGCCCGTGAAGGTGGCAGGATTGCTCCTCGGAGTCCTTCCGATAGGGCTCTGGTCTATCTCTATGAGCTTGTCGATATTCTCCAGGCCGGTGATGCTGTCGTATTCGAGCGGATGGAGCCTGGCATTGTAGAGCAGGTTTTTCAGCACCGGCATGAGGGTGTCGTCAATCAGCGAGGACTTGCCGCTTCCGGACACTCCGCTGATGCCTATGAAGCAGCCCAGGGGAAAGTCTATGTCTATGTTTTTGAGGTTGTTGCCCCTTGCACCGCGGATCCCGAGGGTAAGGCCGTTGCCGCGGCGGCGAACTTTCGGCACAGGGATGCTCTCCCTGCCCGAGAGATAGTCAAGGGTGACGGACGGGCCGAGAATGCAGTGGGAGAGCGTCTCCCCATCAGGTTTTTCGCCCTTCAGGGCAACAGGCACAGGGGCGCTCAGGCAGATTTTTCCGCCCTCCACTCCGGCTCCCGGGCCCACATCCACCAGCCAGTCGGCCGAATACATCGTCTCGGCATCGTGCTCAACCACCATCACCGAATTGCCTTCGTCGCGGAGCTCCTTCAGGGAATTGATGAGCTTGCGGTTGTCCTTCTGGTGGAGGCCGATACTCGGCTCGTCGAGGATGTAGAGCACATTGACGAGCTTGGAGCCTATCTGGGTGGCAAGACGGATACGCTGGCCCTCCCCTCCCGAAAGCGAGGAAGTCGTGCGGTCAAGCGACAGATAGTCAAGGCCTACGTCCATCATGAAGCCCACCCTTTCGCGCAGCTCCTTCAGTATGTCGCGCGCAATGCTGTTTTCCCTCTGCGAAAGCTTTTCCGGCAGGGAGACTATCCATTTCTGAAGTTCGCTGATCTCCATGGCCGCCACCTCGGAAATCGTCTTCCCGTCTATCCTGAAGCAGGCTGTCTCCGGGCGGAGTCTCGTCCCGTGGCACACCGGGCAGACAATGGTGTCCTCGATATTGTCCACCACTCCCGGGAATGCCGCCATCTCGCTCTGCACCCCGTCCCCGATGCGGAAAAGCTCGTCAGAGCCGAACACAAGCAGGGAGACCACTTCGTCAGGCAAGGCTTCAATAGGGTCATAGAGGGATATGTTGTATTTACGTGCGATGCTCCTTACGATGTCAAACTTTTTGGTCATCCTCAATTTGCCCAGGGGCACGATGCCTCCGTCGGCAATGGAGACGCTGCGGTCGGGGATGATGGTGTCGATATTGACATCGACAATCCTTCCGAGGCCCTTGCAGTGGGGGCAGTATCCCTCGGGGGAATTGAACGAGAATGTGTGCGGCTGCGGCTCCTGGATGGACATCCCCGAATCCGGGTCCACGAGATGCTTTGAGAAATGCCTCACCTCGCCGGTCTCCATGTCCATCACGGCAAGCGAGCCGTGTCCGCGGGAAAGGGCCGTCATCACGCTGTCCTTTATCCTTTTCACATCCCCTTCCGCAGGCTTGAGCTTGTCGATGACGAGCTCAATGAAATGAGGCTTGTAGCGGTCCAGGGCAGTAACCTCGGCCAGTTCGCGCAGTTCCCCGTCGATGCGCACCTGGCTGTAGCCGCGCTTTCTCATCTGGTCGAAAAGCTCCTTGTAGTGGCCCTTGCGGCCGCGCACAAGCGGGGCAAGAAGATAGCATTTGCGCCCGCGGTAGCCCGAAAGGATGAGCTCCACAATCTGCTCGTCGGTATAGCGCACCATCTCCTTTCCGGTCACCGGAGAATAGGCCCGCGACGCCTTGGAATAGAGAAGCCTGAGGAAGTCGTAGATCTCCGTGATGGTGCCGACCGTTGAGCGCGGATTGTTGCCGGTGGTCTTCTGCTGGATGGCAATTATCGGGCTCAGGCCCTTGATCTCCTCGACCTCGGGCTTTTCCAGTATGCCCATGAAATGCTTGGCATAGGTGCTGAGGGTATCCATATACCTGCGCTGGCCTTCGGCATAGACCGTGTCGAAGGCGAGGGAGGACTTTCCGCTGCCGCTGAGTCCGGTCACGACGACAAACTCGCCCCTCGGTATATCCACATTAATCCCCTTGAGGTTGTGCGCCTTGGCGCCGTGTATCTGAATGTATTCCCTTTTTTCTGACATTTCCCTTCTGCGCAAAATTGGATTCCGCAGAACACAAATTTACGAAATTGCCGTTGATTTAGCGGGAAAGAGTAGTTAAATTTGTAAAAAAGAATACCGGCAAATGTTGAACATACAGTTTTTCACCTGCAACCCGTTCCAGGAGCACGCCATTGTGGCCTGGGACGAAAACGGCGAAGGAGTCATAGTGGACCCGGGCCTCTACGGAAAATATGAGATGGAGGATTTCACCGGCTTCATCTCCTCGAAGGGGATAGTCCCGAAGGCCATTTTCCTGACGCACCTCCATCCTGACCATATCTACGGGGCTGCGGAATTGGCAAAGAAATACGGCATCGCCGTCCATATGTCCCCGGAGGACAAGGTGATGGCGCATTATTCGGATGTCATCAGCCGCGCGGCGGGACTGCAGAAGGCCGACACCGGTTTCAATACCGTGGACATCGCCGACGGCCAGGAGATTGGGGTCGGGACTGCCACCTACAGGGTAATCACCACCCCGGGGCACACTCCGGGAAGCGTCTGCTACTACAACGCCGAGGCAAAGGTGCTTTTCAGCGGGGACACCCTCTTTGCAGGCAGCATCGGCAGGACAGACCTCCCGATGGGAGACTATGACAAGCTGATTGTCAGCATAATGGACAAGATTATGGGACTTGACGGCGACGTGATGGTGCTTCCCGGCCACGGTCCGAAGACCGACATAGCCTCCGAGCGCACCGGCAACCCGTTCCTGCAGCCGTTCAACGAGCCTGACGACGACTACGGTTTCACCCCCGAAGAAGAAAAGGAGTAAGTATGTACATTGGTGTAGCCGGCAACATAGGCAGCGGCAAGACGACCCTCACCCGTATGCTTGCAGCCCATTACGGATGGACTCCCAACTATGAGTCCGTGACTTTCAACCCCTACCTCGAGGACTACTACAGGGACATCCCGAGGTGGTCGTTCAATCTTGAAATCTATTTCCTCGAGCAGAGGCTCAAGGACCTTTTCCGCATAGCGCACAGCAGCGAGACCATCATCCAGGACCGCACGGTGTTTGAGGGAGTGCATGTGTTCGTGGCCAACAACCACGATCAGGGCAACCTCTCCGACCGCGACTTCGCCACATACATGGAGCTGTTCGAGTCGATGGTGTCGCTCGTCAAGGCCCCGGACCTGATGATCTATCTGCGCAGTTCCATCGAGCACCTTGTCTATCAGATACAGAAAAGGGGCAGGGACTACGAGCAGAGCATGAGCCTGGAGTATCTGGGTGGCCTCAACGAGAGGTACGAAAAATTCATCCGGGAGCAGTATAAAGGAAAAGTCCTGGTCATCGATGCCGACAACCTGGACTTTGAAAACAGGCCTGAAGACTTTGCCCTCGTGACCGGAATGATCGATTCCGAACTCTTCGGACTCTTCAGCAGATAAGCTATTCCCCCTTGTGGACTGTCACCCCGTCGAGGTCGATGAGGGTAAACTGCGTTGCGCCCTGATACACGGTCAGTATGCCCGTGAGGTCAACCGTGGCTGTGCCGTCGAGGATTGCCGGGTCGATCTGCGTGTCGGCAAAACGGCTGTAGCCGCTTGTCCTGACCTGCACCTCCTTGCCGTCCATCAGGAAATACTGGCTCACGGCATAGGCTGAAGCGTTGGCAATCAGCCGGTCCTTGATGTCGGCGACCGAAGCCGAGCCGTCATTGACCATAGCCTTGTCGAAACTGCCGGCCTTGAGGTAGCTGATCATCCCCTGCTTGGACATTGCCCAGGTCGTGATGCCCCAGGTAGGGTCATCCACAACGGAATAGTTCAGACCCGAATCGGAAAGGAAAATCCTGTTGGACGAGGCCTTGGTGTCCTTGTTGGGATCGACATAGAGGAGGCAGAAAATCTCTTTTCCGGCCTTGTTGGAGGTGTTGCTTCCGTACCTGAGCCCCTTGAGGGTGACATAGCAGCCCAGGTTCTCCTCCTTGAGAAGGTCCTTCGCAGCCACTTCCTTCGGCTGGAGCGGTGTGCCGATCTCCCCGCGGAAGATATGGTTGTCGATGAAATACTGCACGTCCAGATAGGAAGTCTCATACTCGCCGGTCGGATCGGCAAAGCCGAGCTGGAGCATATCGTTGTACTTGCCCAGGGTGAGTCCGGAGCACTTCACATACACCCACTGGCCGAGCTTGTAGTCGTTGTAGAGACCGGATTTGCCCAATTTCAGCTCGATGCCTCCCGTGGCATCCTGGATGTAGAGGCTCTTGTAGATATTGCCCGAGCGGTCCTCGGAGACCACCTGGCCGCCTATGATGATGTTGTCCTGGATCTTTACGGGAGCCTTACTGTAGAGAGCCTTCAGCTCCATGATGGTAGTGTTGGGAGTCATCGTCACAGGCTCATACACATCGGCCTCGCCGTAGTCAAGGGTAAATACCGGCTCCCATTCCTCGCAGGAAACGGAGAAGAGGGCAGCCGCTGCAAGCGCCGCTGCGGCATATCTGAGTGATTTCATTGTTTCAAGCATTTTCATAACCGTTCCCCATTAGAATTTGAAATAGACGTTCAGCATATAGTTGGCTCCGCACATATAGAAATATTTGGAGTCAAACCTGTAGTACCTCTCCTTGCTTACGGTGTTGTCCACAAGGCGGGTCTGCTCATAGCCTCCGGTGCGCACACCGAGATTGTTGGTGATGTTCTTCATCTGGAGGGAGAAGCCGATCTGGTATTTTCTCTGGACATACCATGACTTTCCGATGCTTGCATTGACGATGACGGCGCCGTCGAACTTCTCCTGCGATGCCATATAGTCAATCTCTTCCGGGGTCACGATGCCGTCGGGACCTGCAGCGGCCATATCCGTCCTGAACAGAGGGTTCATGTCGAGATAGTTGTTGCCGAAATAGTCCACATCGGCGTCGATGAACCAATAGTTTTTGTTCCAGGAAAGCCCGAGGCTTGTCGCAAGCTGAGGGGTGCCGGCCACATAGTGCTGCTTTGTCTTGCCGTCCAGCCCGGGGTGGCTCTTCCAGTAAGGGATCTTCACCCCGTAGGTGGATGCGATGATTTCAGCGCTGTTGTCAAATGTCTGGTACATGGTAGGATTGGATGTATAGACATACTCGCCCCAGCTGAGCACACCCTGGACAGAGAGGTTCGGCACCGGGGTAGGAATCTTGAATCCGAGCTCCACTCCCACATGCCTTTCGTCGATTCCCGACATCGCGAAATTGGTGAATGAATTCTGGGAGTCGTCATAGAAGCTCATCAGGTCGGACTGGTCCTTGATGAGGGTGTAGAATCCCGTCACGCGCACATTGTAGCCGGAGTTGCTGAATGCATAGTTGATGTCGGCGGATGCGGTCTTGACGGTCTTGAGGTCCGGGACAATGGTGTTTCTGGTCCTCGGCGACACGAATGCCTGGTTGAAGGTCGGGGCATCCACATAATAGCCGGCATTGGCATAGATCCTGTGTCCTCCCTGCAGGAAAACACTGAGGTTCACCTTGCCGGAGCCCGTCAGGAAGCTCTTCTTCTCCGATTCTCCATAAGAGGTAATAGCCTTTCCGTCAATGTCATAGGTAGTGATGACAGAGCCGTTCCAATACATCGGATTGCCGTCATTGTCAAGGCCCGGGAAGAGTCCCTTGCGCAGAAGGCCCTCCCTCCAGAGGCTTGACCAGCCGATGCGTCCCGCAACATTGGCCTCGAACACGCCTGCAGTGAATTTGCCGGAGGCCCATGCCTCGGCTTTGCGGACATTGGCGTAGTAGTCATATCCGTACTTGTCGCCCTGCCTGAGGATCTGCGCCTGGCCGTTGGCAAGATAGTAGTCGAGGTCGTTCTGGATCATGGTCGGGTAGGCGGCATAGTCGCGCTCCGCAAACTGGTCGATGTTGACATAGTAGTCTCCTCCGAGGAGGTCATTGACGGTCTTGAAATATTCCGTGCGGTTCCACTTGAACGAGAGTCCGCCGGCAAGTGTCAGGAAATCGGCAGCATACCATTTGCCGTTGGCCGCAAGGTTGAAGTCACGCTGGTCGGTGCGGCGCTCCTCCACGATATATTTTGAACGGGCGCCCTCCGAAGTGGTGTTGAGGGTGTTGACCGTATAGAGCCTGTCCCAGTCGATGTGGGTAACGGACGGCACATCAGTCTCCCAGGCCTCCTTCGCCCACATGTACTTGGCGTAGTTCTGGCGGTTGTAGTCAGTGTTGTCCATATAGAAATAGCTCGGGAGGTTGCGGTAGTAGTCCGGCCTCGGGTCAGGGGCGTCATACCAGTCCAGGGCGGTGTAGCCGTTCTTTCCGAAACGGTAGAGCGCCGTCACGGAGGCTGTCAGCTTTTTGTTGTCCGGCGTGAAGTCATATTTGAGGATGGCAATCGGCTCGTGGGTGTTGCGGACGCGGGCATTGCGCACCTTTCCGGCATAGTAGCCCCAGTTGGAGTTGTACATATTGTCGCCCATAAGGTCATAGACCTCCTGTGTGGAAGCGTTCTGCGCACCCCTCTGGCCAGGAGCGGCCATGAATGTGAGGCCAACCTTGTGGACATCGCCGAATCTCTTCTCCACGGAGCCGTAGTATCCGAACGAGCGGTAGAACACTCCGTCGATCCAGTCGTTGCCTCCCAAACGGGCCGAGGCGCTGAAAGCGTAGGACCATCCGTTGTCGAGCTCGCCCGAAGCATAGGTCAGCATGAGGCGGAGCCTGTAGAGGGAGCTGTTGGTCAGCACGCTGGCCCTCCATCCCGTGCGCACCGAGGATGCCATCGGGGAGATGTTGGTGAGGCCGTTGTAACCGCCGAACCCGAAGTCGGAGACCTCGCTGCCGTTGACCGTCTCCTTGCTCCTTGTGGCCTCGTTGAGTCCGCTCCAGAGCGAATACGGGGTGTATCCGGTGATGGCGTCGTTCATCTTCACTCCGGCAAGATACACATCCTGAGACTCGCTGGAATAGCCGCGGGTGCGGAAGCGGACGGAGCTGAAGTTGTAGCCCGCGATGTTGTTGAACACATCGTTCTGGCCGAAGAGGATGGTCGGTGTGTCGGAATAGCCGGTGTCGTCCATGTCAAATTCGGAGAAGCTTGCGTCATCGACCTCGGTGACCTTTGCGACCGGGGTGATGGAGAGCTTGAACATATTCTTGACATAGCCGTCGTTGACAGTGACATTGACCATCGTGCGGAGGAAGTCCGGCATCGTGATGATGAGCTGGTAGATTCCATCCTTGAGGTCGGGGATGCTGAAGTTGCCTTCGGCGTCGGAGGTGATCCTGGCCACTTCGGAAGCTCCGCTGAGGAGAGTGATTTCGGCACCGGCAACGGCTGACCTGTCGGTACGGTTCACGACTGTACCCTTCACGCCGCCGGTATAAGTCTGGGCACTGAGGGCCAGCGCAAGGATGAGCGCAGTGGCCGAGGCCGCAATTCTTTTCATCATATCAGTTGACAATATTTGTTGATAATCTTGACCGTAGGGCGTCATTTGCTGCTGACGACGATGTAGGTCGGATAATGGTCGCTGTAGCCCCCGATGAAGGTCCCGCTTGAGAAAGTGCGGAAAGGAGTGCCCTTGTACTGCCCTGTCTGCTGGGTCATGAAAGGCTTGCTGAATACCCTTCCGTAGTATTTTCCCTTGACAATCGGGATGATGCCGAGGCTGCCGCGTGCCGGTTTGGCGAGCGGCTCATTGACGAGGATGATGTCGTAGATGTTCCAGTCGCCGCGGTATGCGAGGGAGCCGTAACCGGCCTTGAGCATGGACGTGAACGGGGAGAAGAAATCGTCAGGACCCACGTCGGCGATGTTTTCCTTTCCTTTCATATAGACGGTCATGCTCTCGTCGGTCGGGTTGTCGTTCATGTCGCCCATCACCATGATCTTGATGCCCGGATACTCGCGGGAAAGCTCCATCGAGCGCTCATATATGATCTCGGCTCCACGGCTGCGGAGGTCGCTGCCCTTGCCTCCGATCCTGGACGGAAGATGTGCCACGAAGAATGCGAACATCTCGCCCCCGAGAAGGCCGCGTACCATCAGGATATCCCTGGTACGGAAATCGGCCTGCTCCTGAGGGTCCATGTCGAAGCGGATGGAGGTGCTGGCAAAATCGAACGGGATGGACTCGCTGTCGAGGAGCTCGAACTGGTCTGGCCTGTAGAGGAGGGCCACATCGACACCGCGCCTGTCCGGACCGTCATAGTGGACAATCTGGTAGTTGGCATCGGCGATTTCAGGCTGGTTCACAAGGTCTTCGAGCACATGCCTGTTTTCCAATTCACTCACTCCGAGCACCGTGTGGAAGGCCTTGTTCTCGTCGGCCATAGCACGGATGACGGTCGCCATATTGTGGAGCTTCTTTTCATAACGGGCCTCGGTCCACTTGTTGGCCCCGTCCGGGAGAAATTCATAGTCGTTCTTCCCCTCGTCGTGGTAGATGTCGAAGAGGTTCTCGAGGTTGTAGAAACCGAGGACATAGCTGGCGCCTCCCTTGCCGCGGGCACAGGCGGACAGGGAAAGGAGCAGCGTTGCCGCGAGAACCAGAATCAGTCTGCTTTGTTTCATTTCAATTGTCTTTTGGTTACAGGTTCCGCAAGCTGATGCGGATTGCCTTTATTTTACGTTCCACCAAGGCTGCTGCGCAGGGTCTTCGGCCTCGACCGCAGCCGCGTCGTCATCTCCGATGAGGGCCGGCAGGTTGACGAAGAAATCGATTCCGAGCCTATCCTCGAGCTCGTCGATGGACAGCATATAGGACTTGGTGATTGTGATGTCGGAGTATTCCTTGTGGTCCAGCCAGAAGGCGCAGGCCACATAGCCTTTCTTTCCGATGGTCTTGACATTGCTGTAGCGAAGAAGTGCCTTGTAGTAGGCTGTAGGCACTGTAACTTTCTTGCCCACATTGTCAAGGGCATAGTCCTGGCTTCCGGTAGTGACGCAGCCTGTGACGACATAGAGGGTGTCGGAGTTGTTGGCCCAGGAGCGGACCATGGTCTCGAGATTGGCCCAGATGCTCTGGTTGAAATTTACCCCGATCTGGGGAGTCATATTGGTCGAATAGAAGGTCTGTACGTTGGCATCGTGCGTAAGCCTGTCGGCAGAAGGGCACTGGTGCCCGCGGTCAATCTTTATCTTTATGTCCATACTGCCGCGGCTGAATCCGTGATACAGCACAGGCTGACTGTCTTCGGGGAGGAGCGGGTCGATGTTCCAGGCATCTGTTCTCGAGCCGGAGCCGATTGTCCCCCTGTTGAGGGCATAGGCCACCCACGGGGCTACAAGGTTGTCATAATCCCATGAGAATGAGTAGTTTCTTTGACGGGACCCACCTTTTGTGTACCAATGGGTAAAATAGTCGATGCCGGACTGGTCAGGGAGCGCCGGAAGCTCGAGCCAGCCGGTCTGGGTGAGCGGTCCGCCTCCGTCATATTTCCTGTTGTCATCGTCATCCCCACCCTCGGACGGCTTTGCGCCCCTCTGGGTAAGGGTGGTAGTCCTGAACCAGCTTCCGCCGGCAAGGGTAATCTGCGCTGTCCTTGACGACAGCCCCTCATTGGCATCCACGGTGAGGACTATGTCGGCATTGCCCGAACCGGAGGCGGGGCTGACACGTGCCCAGTCACCTTCCGGACTGCATTCAACCGTGACGGTCCACTGCGAGGATGCTGTGATGTACACATACTGCGAGCCGCCGGCCGCATCGACAGGATTGGCATTGATGACCATCTCCGGAGCGATGTCGTCCTTGACGGAGTTGACCTGTCCGCACGAAGCTGCCACGGCAACGGCAATCACCGCTGAAAGTGCACGTATTAGTCTGTTTTTCAATAAATTGTTCACGCTTTTGGCGTTGTTTGTCAAGTCGTAAGAAACTTAAGTTTCAGCATAAAATCAAAGAAGACAAAGGGGCTGCCCGCCTCGGGGACGGGCATCCCTTTGAATCTTCAACAAGATTATTTATTCTGCTGCGTATTCAACCTTTGAAATCTGGATAATACCGTTGGCGCCTGCCACATCACAATCGAATACCAGTTTGTAATATGCATCGGCAACAGGCGAGCTTACAGTGAAGACATTCTCTCCTTCCGCAAGGGTCACTTTCACTTTCTCCAAAGTATCGGAGTAGTCTTCCTTTGAAGATACAAGAAGGTACACTTCCTTGATCTTATCTGACTTGCTGAGAGCATCAACAGTTACAACAACTTTTGCAACAGGGAAAGCAACAGGTGTTTTTGTCGCAATGTGTGCAACGGATGCATTTTTTTTGCGGCCGCACTTGATATAAGTCCATCCGTTGTTATTGTTGTTGAAGTTGGCAATCTCCCAAGTGAAGCCGGATATTGAAGCATCCCAAGTTTTGTCGTATACATTGATTTCGGTCTGGTTATCCGTCGGGAATGTGAGTACTACACTCGGAATGACATCGGCCCCGCTGTGGGTAAGCACAAATTTGTAGGTAGGCTCGGCAACCTCAGCGGTTGTGGCGACTGTAATCTCCACCATAGCGGTCTCGCCGGCATTCTCGGCAAACTTGACAGTGACGGTGGCATCGCCATTTCCGGAAGCAGGCTCCACGGTGTAAGCCGGATTGTCGGTAACTACGGTCCAGTCAACATTGGATGTGATATCGAATGAGGCCTCGGTATCGGAAGCCGCAGCCTTCAGTTCTGTCACGGAGACACTGAAGAAAGGTTTGGAAGATACCTCTACTGAAACGGCAAGGACATTGAGATACTTGGTGTTGTTGACAGCGGTGACAAATCCTGTGACCTTCACCGGTTTGCCGTCAAATTCTGCAAGGCCAAGCGCGGCAACAGGATTCTGGATGCTTCCCTGCCTGGTCGCACCATCAACGATGACGTTGTAGTAGTTGCCTGATATGGAGAGGGTGCCCTCGAAGGAAACGAGTTCGGTCACGGTATTGGTATAGGCATCAACCTCTGCACCAGTCAGGACCTTTGGCTCAGGAAGAGCATATTCGTTGCCGCTGCTTACGACCTCCACAAGAGTGTAACCGTCGAGTTTGGCAACCTGAGGAAGTCCGCCGTAAGCATCCTTCTTGCCGGTGACGGTCACCTTGTCGCCGAGCGCTGCAGTGCTTGCGGCATTTTCATATACAAGCGCATAGCCTGTACCGTCGCTGAGCATAAAGCCCTTTCCATACACTCCCACAGCAATTCCACTGAGGATCACCTGGGTGCCTGTCTCAGCGCTGATGAACTCTGCAACAGTCATTTCGGCAGGGGCTTCCGGCTCCTGGGGAACTTCTCCGTTGATGGATATGATCTTGCTGCCGGTATTGACCTCCGGAGTGGAGTTATAAAGGGTAAGCTTGCCCACGAGGACGATTTCATCTCCAACCTTTATCTGGTCTTCGGAAGTGAAGGAATCACCGTTGAAATAAAGGCCTCGGTATACCATAATCTCATTCTTGGCCTGACCGTCATCGGAAAGATTGTAGGTATAGTTGCCATGCTGCGAGCTGAAAGAGCCGAGAGAAGAAATCTTGCCTTTCACATATACTTCTTCTGCAGGGATATTGCCAGAATTGATGATATTGAGGGCAGCTGCAATATTGTATGGAGATTCAACAGTACCATTGCCTTCCGCTCCCGGGAGTTCTTCAACAGGGTCGTCACCGCCTGCTGAAGGGAGGAAGTCAAGCGGAGCAGCGGAAGAGAAGTCAACCGGAGTGCCTTCCGACTCGCAAGGAGCAAGCCTGAGGTCGTCCATACGGTAAGCACTGGCAACATCGGTCTTGAAGCAGATTGAAAGATTATCCACTCCTGCTGGAACTGTAAATGTACCGCTTGCCACGTTCCACCTTCCCTGGGTTTCTCCGCCGGCAAACTCATATCCGGTAAACTCCACCCAATTCTCGGCATCTGCACTGAGATAGATGTGGAATTCGGAGTTGAGGAAGATATTGCCGCTATCAGAGTACTTTTCAGTACCGAAAGAGAGCTCAAGATTGGTTGAACCCGAAAGGTTGATGCAGCTTACATGGAAATATGCATCGGTACCGAAGAAAAGGTTGTTGAGGCCGGAACCACTGTAGTCGGAATATTCACCGTCGGAATTTGAGTTGCTCCTTAAGCTTGTAGCGCTGTAGCCGTAGGAGACGTCCGCAACGCCGGTACCCTGCTCGTTCTTCCAGCCTTCGAACTGGTCGAGGAAAGGCCATGAGTTGTTGGAAGGACCGTAGGTCTTGGTAGATTCTTCCTTGTCGAAGTTGTTGAAATATATTGCATTGCCTACCTCAGGCTTGTCATCTGACCCTCCTTCTTCTTCAAGGAAGTCAAGCGGAGCAGCAGCAGAGAAGTCAACTGCAGTGCCGGCTTTCTCGGCAACGGTGAACCTGAGGTCATCAAGACGGTAAACGCTCGCAACATCGGTCTTGAAGCATACGGAAAGTGTCTCGGTGCCGGCAGGAACCGAAAGCGAAGCATTTGCAATATTCCATCTGCCTCCGGTCTGTCCGCCTGCAAACTCATATCCGGTAAACTCCACCCAATTCTCGGCATCTGCACTGAGATAGATATGGAATTCTTTGTTCTGGAAGATGTTGTCGGCTTCGCTACCCTCATATTTTTCAGTACCGAAAGAAAGTGCGAGGTCGGTACTTTCGCCAAGAGAGATGTTTTTTACGATAAAATATGCATTAGTACCGAAGAAAAGGTTGTTGAGGCCTGAACCCTTATAATCGGAATAATCTCCATTGGAATTGGAGTTGTTTCTTGCGCTGATGCCACGGAATTCGTAAGTCTCGCTGCCTGCGCCTGTACCTGTAGCGTTCTTCCAGCCTTCAAACTGGTCGAGGAAAGGCCAGGAGCTTTTGGAAGAACCGTAGATCTTGGTGGATTCCTCCTTGTCGAAATCGTTGTAGTAAACGATAAGGTCTTCAGGAGAGCCACTACCGCCAAGCTGCTTTATATTGAGCTTTCTCTCATCGAAACCGATTGAGAACACCAGTGAGGTCTCACGGTCAAGTCCGGTGTTTTCAAGAACTGACACCTTCACTTCCACAGGGTCTGAAGAAGCCGTGCCGCTCTTCGGATCTACGGTCAGCCAGGTGGCGTCTGAAGGGATGGTCACCTTCCAGTCGCGGTTGGCGGTCACGGTAACTGTCTTTGTCCCGACTTCAATATCAAAGTCGAGGGATGCAGCGCTCAGCTCTATCGAAGGGGCCCCTGCGGGCTCGTCCTTTTCTTCGGTGCACGCTGTCGAAAGGGCAGTCACCGCAAGCAGAGACATTGCTGATAGAAATAATGATCTGAATTTCATACTATATGAGTTTTAAGATTGTTGGTGTTTGTTTCTGTAATTGCAAATATACTTTTTCTTACGTTTTTTTTCAATAATGTAATGAATTATTAACAGACCGGGGGATACTGCGGAATCCAAAAAAAAGAAGGCAGCCCGGCTGGACCGCCCCCCTTTCCAAACCAACAATAATTATTATATCTCTTTGAGAGAGATTGCAAATCCGCCGGCACGCGCAGTCTTCATCGTCAGGACGGTCTCTGAGGTGACCGTCCCGGTGGAGATGACATAGTGCTGTGCAGGGTCGTCCTCATCACCGGCCTTGCCGGAAAGTCCGTCGGCATCAGGTGCATCGGCATAAATCTTTGCCTGATAGCTCTTTCCCGGCACAAGGAAATCAAGCGGGAAGGTGAGCTCCCTGGCCTGGTCGTCGGTGACTCCGCCCACAAACCACACATCCTTGTCGGCCGGACGGCCGTTGATGTCTGTGGTGCAGAAGGCAGTGGCGCCGTTGACATAGCCCTTCATGCCGTCCCTGAGGGCAGCAACGCCCTCAGATGCCCTGGCAAGGGTGCTTTTCTTTGCCTGGCGTGCAATCACAAGGTAATCGCCCGGCTCGGCAAGAAGGTAACGGCTCTGCTCCCAGTCGCAGGCCACGTCCTTGATGAACTGGAACGCATCCATGAAAGGTTCGTAGTTCTCCGGGAGGTCGGCAGCCATCTGGAGAGGCGAATAGAGGGTGACGTAAAGCGCCAGCTGACGGCAGATTGTGGACTGGAGATGGGCCGTGTTGCCCGGGCTTGTCTTGCTGAGGTCAAGCTGGAAGATGCCCGGAGTGTAGTCCATTGGACCGCCCTGGAGACGGGTGAACGGAAGCACGGTGACGTGGTTCGGAAGAATCCCGTCCTGGAACTCGGTGCCGCGTGCGCTTTCGTTGCCGATCATATTTGGATAGGTGCGGCAAAGTCCGGTAGGACGCACTGCCTCGTGGGCATTGACCATGATCCTGTGCTCGGCGGCCTTGCGTACGACATAGTCATAGTGGCCGATGATCTGCTGGCTGTAGTGGTGCTCGCCCTCCGGAAGGATGTAGCCCACATATCCGCTCTTGACGGCATCGTAGCCATACTTGTTCATAAGGGAGAAAGCATCCTCGAGATGGCGCTCGTAATTCTTTGTGGACGAGGAGGTCTCGTGGTGCATTATCAGACGGATACCCTTTCTGTGGGCATACTCGTTGAGTGCAGGAAGGTCGAAATCCGGATATGGGGTGACGAAATCGAACACATACTCCTTCTGGCATCCGAACCAGTCTTCCCAGCCCTCGTTCCAGCCCTCGATGAGGAGGCCGTCGAAGCCGTTGGCTGCTGCGAAGTCGATGTAGCGGCGCACATTCTCATTGTTGGCGCCGTGATTGCCGTGAGGGGTGGCCTTGGAGTAGTCCGACTCGCCCAGGCGCACTGCCGGGAAGTCGTCGGTATATGACCATTTGCTCTTGTCGGTGATCATCTCCCACCATACGCCCATATACTTGGTCGGGTGGATCCAGTCGGTGTCCTCGAGGGCGCAAGGCTCGTTGAGGTTGAGGATGAGCCTTGAAGCCAATGCCTTGCGGGCATCGTCAACTACCATCACGGTACGCCACGGGCTGGTGCACGGTGACTGGAGACGTCCCTTCCACCCCTCGGCGTCAGGAGTGAGCCAGGTGGTGAAGGTCAGGGAATTGACATCGAGGTTGAGGCTCGTCGTAGGATAGTTGAGGACGGCAGCCTCGTGGATATTGATGTAGAGGCCGTCATCGGTCTTCATCTGGAGGGCGGTCTGCACACCGGACCTGGAGAACAGCTGCTGGGCCGCATTGCCCACAGCAGCCTCTTCCATCAGGGACGGAATCTCTGAAAGGCGGGACTCCATGAAGTTGTACTCCTGAGTGTCGTAGTCGCCCGGAATCCAGAATGCGCTGTGGTCCCCGGCCATTGCGAAGCGGGTAAGCTCCTCCTTGATGACAAAGTAGGTAAGCTCTTTCTGCTCAGGGAATTCATAACGGAACCCGAGGCCGTCGTCATAGAGGCGGAAGCGTACGACCATTGTGACATCATTGGTCCTGCCGCGGCCGTAGAGGTCTTTCTTTGCGGTGAGGGTGACAGCCATCTCGTTGTAGTGGTTGCGGATATGGCTTTCCTCTCCCCATACAGGCTCCCAGGTCTCGTCAAAGGTCGAGCGGGACACATCGGCGAGAGTGAATCCGTCGTGGAGGCTTACAGGGTCGGCATACTGTCCGCCGAATTTCTCGTCAACGGTCTCCTGGAGCTTGTGTCCGCGAAGGATGTAACCCATTGAAGAAGGACGGATTACCTCCCTTTCGCCATAGTTGAGGGCATACATCGGGGTGCCGTCGGCCTTTACCCAGAAAGATGCCGAAAGATTGCCGTCAGGGCTCAGGAGCACCTGCGCATCGGAAGGGACTGAAGAATAATCACTCCCGCCGGAGCAGCCTGCAAGAAGCAGGATACCCGCGGCAAGAGCGGCAAATAAGGTTTTGGTTCTGTTCATATGGATTATCTCTTGAATTCGACAATAAGTGCAGTCATGCCCGGCACGACGGTGCCGGAAGACAGCTCGACAGGCTTTCCGGTGAGCACATCGGTACCGCTTACCCTTTCAGGCACGAGCTCGGCGTAGGTGTTCCACGGAATTGCAGCGTCACGGTCGGTGTTGTTGAGATAGACAAAGACCGCATCCGTCTCATTGTAACGGAAATACGCATAGGTATTGTCGCGTGTCATGAAATGCATCGTCCTGCCGTTATGGATGACGTCGCATCCCTTGCGCCAGTTGAAAAGGCGTGCGGTGAAGTCATGGAGTTCGGCAGCGGTACTGTAGTCGGCGGTGGAAGTCTTTCCAGCCTTTGCGCGGCCTTCTGCCGTAAAGAGGTCAGCCTCATCGCCTTCCCATCCACCAGGGAAATCGATTCTCTTGGCTCCGTCGCTCCAGCTGCCCGGACGGCAGGAGAACATCATCTCGTCACCGTTGTAGATCTGCGGAATGCCGCGCATCGTGGCGACAAGCGACATAGCCATCCTGAGCTTGCGCGGGTCATGATTGAAAGTGTCTCCCAGACGCGGAGTATCGTGGTTGGCAACGAAAATCATCATCCTCGACAGATCGTGATACACAAAGTCGTGGGAGAGACAGTCATATATCTTCTGAGTGCCCTGAAGCCATCCCGGGTTGTCGCCGTTTTGACAGAGAGCAGCGATAATCGCCTCATAGAGAGGGAAATCCATAATGGACGGGAGGTGGGAGTCAAATCCGTCCCTGTTGGCGTTGCCGCCCTGCCAGTAGGCAAGCTGGGCATAGGACGGGGTCCAGCATTCGCCCACTATGTTGAAGTCGGGATACTCGGCCATGACTGCGGAGCACCACTCGCTCATAGGATTCTTCTCGTTGTAAGGATAGGTGTCCACACGGAATCCGTCGAGGTCGGCATACTCGGCCCACCAGATGGCCCACTGCTGGAAATACCTCAGCACAAACGGGTTGTCGAGGTTCATATCCGGCATCGAAGGCACAAACCATCCGCTTTCCTGGAGATTGAGGTCATAGGCGGAGGCATTCGGGTCCATATTGGTGCTGAATGCGACATTGGTGCCGGTGTATTCCGGGAAGATGTGCACCCAGTCCTTGAAAGGCATATCCTTCATCCACCAGTGTGCCGTACCGCAATGGTTGGTGACCATATCCATGATGACCTTGAGGCCTTTCTCGTGGGCCTTTGCCACAAGTTCGCGGTAGAGCTCGTTGGTGCCGAAACGCGGGTCGATATGGTAATAGTCGCCGCAGGCATATCCGTGGTATGAGCCCTGAGGCTCGTTGTCAAGAAGCAGAGGGGTGGACCAGATTGCGGTCGCACCGAGCTCCGATATGTAGTCCAGGCGGTCGATGATGCCCTGGATGTCACCTCCGTGACGGCCGTCATATGCCTGGCGGTCAAGCGCTTCCGCAGTCTGCGGCATGGTGTCGTTGGACGGGTCTCCGTTGGCGAAGCGGTCAGGGAATATGAGATAGATCATATCGGCCGTGGTGAAGCTCTTTCTCGATGCGGAGCCCTGGCGGCGCTGCGCAATCTCATAAGGATATTTGAAAGAGCGCGTGCCGTCGTCAAATACAAACCAGCAGGTGCCGGGCTGCGCCGAAGAGCTTATCTGCACGTCGATGAACACGAAGTCCGGATTGTCGGCCTTGCGGATTGCCTTTGCAACGACTCCCGGGTTGCCCTCTACAGTAACCTTGAAATTGGAGATGTCCTTGCCCTGCACCATCACCTGGAGAGGCATCTTCATGCCTGTCCACCATGAAAGGGGCTCCACACGGACGATGTCCCCGGATGTGGCATCGGGTACGGATGAAAGGTCAAAAGCGCTGCCGCAGGAAGAAAGAATGGTGCCGGCAGCGATTATTGTAGCCATAAGTTTCCTGTTCATAATCAGAGGTTTTTGGCCGCAAGGACTCTGTAGCCCCACGGTTCGAGGGTGACTTTATACTCCGGTCCGCAGGCCTCAGAAGAGAATGCGTCGGTGAAGGAAGCACCGAGGTCAAGGGAGAGCTCCGCAGGCCCGGCCGACATGTTGGCAAGGACAATGACCTTGTTGCCCTGTGCCTCGCGCGAAAATGCAAGCACACTTTCAGGGACACCGTCGAGATATACGATTTCTCCGCCCCTCTCGCCAGCAGAAAGCGCTCCTGCATTGTCGTGGCGCATCGCGATGAGCTTCCTGAAAAACTCGGTATGCGCATTGGCGGACCAGTCCCCAATCGGGTCTTTCTCAAAGAACTGGAGACGTCTGTCAAGACCGATTTCCTGGCCGGTATAGACAAGCGGCTGGCTCTTCGGAAGGGTGAAGCAGATTACCTGGCAGGCCTCTGCAGCAGCTCCCATACGCTCAAACTCGGTACCTGCCCAGGAGTTCTCGTCGTGGTTGGAGGTGAACATCAGAATGAATTCGGCAGGATTGACCGTCTGCGCAGCCTTTTCCACCCAGGCCTTGATGTCGGCGACTGTCTTTTTGCCCTGTGCCACATCGTTGAGGATATGGTGGAGCTCCCATCCGTAGTTGGCATCGAAAGTCTCGGCAGGGTCGGTGAGCTCTGGCTTCTCGGCCTCGGCGAGGAGATAGATGTCGGGATAGTCCTTCTTCATCTGCGGAAGGATGGCCTTCCAGAACTTTGCAGGGACCTCTCCGGCGGCATCGCAGCGGAATCCGTCCACTCCCTTTTCGAGCCAGAAACGCATGCAGCTGTCCTGGGCTGCCCATACTGCCTCATTCTCATAGTTGAGGCTGCGGGTGTCGGTCCAGTCGTATTCATAGACGGCATTGCCCTGCTCATCCCTTTCGTAATAGTCTGCAGGACGGGTGGTCATCCAGACATGGTCCGGGGCCGTCTGGTTGGCAACCCAGTCGAGGATGACCTTCAGGCCGAGGGAATGGGCCTCGTCGAGAAGTGCCTGGAAATCCTCCATCGTGCCGAACTCAGGATTGACCTTTGTGTAGTCGGAGATTGCATAGTAGGAGCCGAGGGTACCCTTGCGCTCCTCCTCGCCTATCCGGTACATAGGCATAAGCCAGAGGACGTCCACGCCCAGCTCCTTGAGTCTCGGGAGCTCCCTGCGCACACCCTCGAATGTCCCCTCCGGGGAATACTGGCGCACATTGACTTCATAGACCACGCTGTTGTAGGTCCAGTCAGGATGGAGTCCGCGCTCTGCGGTCTTTTCCTTTGGGCCGCACGCCGCAAGAAGAAGCAGGGCGGCAGCCAATATTGATGATATCTTTCTCATAACGGATAGTTTATCGGTATTTTTATTTGAGTTTGAATACTACGGAAGAGTTGCCGCCGAGCGTGAGATTGCCGCCGTCGGTCGCAGCAGTGCCGAGGACTGCCACAGGAGAGGACATATCGTCCTTAACGGCCACACGCACCTTGCCTGAGGAGAAATTGTGGACAACGAGCATCCTGCCCCCGTCGGTCGAGGTCATATACCAGGAAGCCACTGCATTGTCGTCGATGCCGGTCGAGGCGTCCATCGTGCCGGTGGCGAGCGCCGGATAGGTGTTGCGAAGGCGTGAGAATGTCCTGTACACATTGAGGAGGCTGCCCTCGTCCTCGCCCTGGGCCTCCACGGAGATGTCCGCAGTGACCATTGACTTGTCCACCTTGCCGCTTACACCCTTGCTGCAGAGGTCGGAAAGGTCCTTCGACCAGGCAATAGGGGTACGGACATACTCGTCGCCGTTTTCCTTTGTACCCCAGTATCCGAGTTCTTCGCCGTGATAGATGAACGGCTTGCCCTCGGCGGTCAGGAGCACTGCGGCGGCCTGCCTGATCTTGGCTGCGGATTTGCCGAGCACGCTTGCGGCACGGTCCTCATCGTGGTTGGACAGTTTGAGGGCAGGGACGGCGTCCGCGCGGTATGAGCGGTAATTGTTGTGATAATTGACGATGGCCGAAGGGAAGCTTTTGCCGGAGGCGTTGTTGAGCGCCTCGCTGAGCTTCCACCAGAAGCTGAACTCGAACACAGACGGAAGACCGCGGTAGTAGGAATATGTAGAAGGCGCGTCGGAGAACACCTCGCCCACCATATAGATGTCGTCAGTATGACCCGCAGCCTTGTAGGAGGCATTGCAGTGGCGGTACCAGGTGTCGAGGAAGGTAGGGTTTTCGTCGCTTCTCTCGCTCCAGTAGATATGTTTCACGGCATCGAGACGGAGGCCGTCAACGCCCATCCCTATCCATTTGTCGGCAGATGCGGCAAGGTCCCTGAATGCCGGGGACTCCCCGCAGGAGGACGCCGGGCCGTAGTTGAAGTCCACAAACCAGTCGGTCCACATGTGGGAGTGGTAATACTCAGTCTCCCCGAAGATTATGTCTGCGGCAGTGGTGTTGTTGAGCTTGAAAGGCTCTCCAAGCACAATCGGGCCGCTGCCCTGCGGGCCTCCCCACTTGGTGCCACCGTCCCAGCTTGTGGAGGACGTGCGCACGAGGAAGCCCCAAGGGGTATTGACGTCGATGGTGATTTCATAGAGATTGTCGCCGGTCCTGTAGAGCCTGTAGTTGGCTCCCGGATTGCCGGTGTAGATGAACATATTGACGGAGGTGTCGCTGTTGGAGGACTGTGCGTCAGCCGCGGTCTCCGTGACAGTCACGGTCTTGCCGGACCAGTCCACAAGGAAATGGAGCCTTCCGGTGTAGCCTATGTCGCCCGCCCCGGTGGAATACCACTGGCCGGCATCAAAACTGCTGCCCTTTGGGATCATCGCAATATTGCCTGCAGCTATGTCTGCGGCAGGATTGGACGAGAATATGAAATAGTCGCGGTAAGGACTGTCGGGATCTTTCTTTGCATCGAGGAACCACGGATGGTCTTTTCCGCAATGGTTGAGCACATAGTCGAGATAGATGTCGATGTCCTTTTCGTGGGCCTTGTCTATGAGTTCCTTAAGGTCGGATTCGGTGCCGTAGAGAGGGTTGACGCTGTAGTAGTCGGTGATGTCATAGCCGTGGTAGGACATCGCCGGATGGATCGGGGACAGCCAGAGAGCAGTCACTCCGAGGCCGTCGAGATAGTCCAGACGGTCGATGATGCCGCGGAAATCACCCACTCCGTCGCCGTTGCTGTCGGCAAAGGAATAGATCTGGAGCTGGTATGTGGTCCCGGCGCGCTTTACCCCGTCAAATCCGTCAGGGGAGGCAACCAGCACATTTTCACCCTTCTGCGTCACGCTCACGGTCTTTACCGCAGTGCCTGCCTCGACCGTCACGGTTGCGCTCCGCTCCGGAGAGCCTTCGTTGGACTCTGCCGAAACGGTGAGCAAACCTTTTCCGGTGCCGCTTGCAGGCGAGACTTTTACCCATGAAGCCGAACTCTTTGCCGTCCACGAAGCATCGGTGGTGACGGTAAGCGTCCAGCTTGAAGAAGCCTTCACGTCAAACGAGACTTCCATAGGAGCCACTTCGAGCGAGGCAGTTTCCTTATTTCCGCCCTCATCGGGGTCGGAGGTCCCGCAGGATACTGCAAGCAAAAGCGCCGAAGCAGTCAGACATAGTTTAAGACTATCCAAAATATCCAAAAAACGCATTGCAATTAATATTAAAAATGGCAGACCGGAAGCCGGTCAGGGCTTCCGGTCCGAAAAAATTACAGTTTGGTAACGGTCACGGAAGAATGTCCGTCACAGAAGGCCTTGAGCACGATTTCGAACGTACCGCCCTCAGGGAGAGCGAAATTCATTCCACCGTTCATGCAGGCTGTTTCAACTCCCGACTGGATTGTTTCAATAGTAGCTTGTTCACTACCCCAGTTATAGTCCCATGCCGCGTTTGCACGGAACTTGAATTCGTCTGCTTCGAGGGTCAATGTAGCTTTCCAGGTATTGGACACGGCATCGTATGTTAGGGCAATGTCTTCATCCCATCCATTAGGAGAGGCAGGTCCGATGATACCGATCCTGGTGATAGGGGTTGCAGTCCATGTAAGGTTCTCAATATCGGCCTTGAGGGCATAGTAGCCGCTTTCAAGGCTGATGTTGTCTGCGCCGCCGTCTGTGGAGAGAGTACCGGCCTCGGCACCTGCGCCATACCATGTGGACCCGTCTTCTGCACAGAACTTGAACTGCCCGTCGATATAGGCAAAGCCTTCATAGACGCCGCTGCCCTTGCTTGCAAGGAAGTCCACACCAGAGGCCCAGTTGTTGATGTCGCCGAGTAAGTGGATGTAGTCGGCATAGACTACAGGCACACCGCCGCCAGGGACCTCGCCTTCATTCATGATGAAGACAATCTCGTCTGCAGGCTTGTAATAGATGTCGAATGTACCCTCACCCGGCTTCATGTTGGCGCCATCGTTGGTTACTGCAAAACCAGGCTCGCCGACTACTGCGGCACCGCCCCTGTTGACAGGCCAATCGGAATTCTGACGGAGTTTCACCTCATCGTCGGCAGTGAGGACAACACCCTTGCGGACATACATCTCGAGGGCTGCATCCCAATACATTCCGAGGTCAGGGGTTCCACCCCATCCGTTGACGGTACCTACCACGCCCCAGCGTACAGGTGCTTCGCCTTCAGGCATAAGGTAGAGGAGGGTGTTGTCAAGGTCGAAATAGAGGTCATAGGTACCTGCACCCGGCTTCATATTGGAGCCGTCAGCCTTTGCAAGAGTAGCCATTCCGACTGTGAGGGAAGCGGCAGGACCGTAGTTGACAGCCCAGTCGTTGCAGAAGCGCACCTTGATCTCGTCATTGTCGGTAAGGACGATTCCCTTGCGGGCGAGAAGTCCGGTTGCCTCGTCGATATCCATCACAAGGTCAGCCATCTTGCTGCCGTCTTCAAGGGCATTGCCCCAGTTGTTGACAGTACCTACAACTCCCCAGGTCTCCACTCCCGCAGGTACATCTCCAGCATTCATGATGGATACGGTACCTGCATCAGGATTGAGATAGATGTCATACTCGCCGGCCTCGGCCACTGAGATATTCTTGCCGCCAGCAACCACATTGACAGGCTCTCCGACAGCCACTACTGCAGGCTCGACATCACCCTCTGCTCCGAGATTCTCGGTCCAGCCGTGTGCCTTGCGGAACTTGAACTGGCTGTCTGCAGCGATGCTTACGCCCTTTGCAACGAAGAAGTCGCCGCTCTGGGTCATATCGATGTCTTCCTCCCAGCTGATAAGGCCGATGATGCTCCATCCGGTAAATTCAGGCTCCGGTGTCGGCTCTACCTCTCCGCCTTCCTCGGTACCGTACTTGTCGGCATTGACCTCGCACCTGATGGCGTCAGGGTCATTGATGTTGAGATAGATACGGTAGTTACCAGGCTCAATGGCGATGTTGCCGCCTCCGAGCGAGAGGGCTTCCTTGTCGCCACCCAGGTTGTAGCCCCAAGCTGCATCAGCCCTGAACTTGAACTCGGTAGCATCTGCAACCTGCACGTCAGCCCAGAAGATCTGCTTGGACTTGTTGAACTCCATCACGATGTCGTTTTCCCAGTCTCCGGCAAGGCCGATCAAGCCCATCTGGTCAAATTTGGTGACAACCTTGAGCTTGCCGGTGGAAGTATTGAACTTGAAGAGATAGTAGCTCTTTTCAGAGTAGAGTCTGATGTCCTTTGAGTCACCGCCGCCCTGTGCGACCACCTGGTCGTGGGTGTAGAGCTGTGCCTCGCCGGTCTCGGCTTCCTGTGTATCGTTTTCTGCAACACCCCAGTTGCCGTCGCCAGGCCAGGTAGCATCGATGCCCTTCTTGATCTTCCAGCCGTCGCCGGCCTTTCCGTCAAATCCGATCACGCCGCTGTAGTTGACCTCATCCTCGGCAAAGCTGAAGATGCGCTGCTGTGTGGCATCGGTTGCCCAGCCGTTGTAGGAACCGATCACATAGAGGCAAGGATACTCCTTCTCTGCGTTGTAAGGGGTCACAACCACCATCTGGGAGTTGGAAATGAGGGTAGAGCTTGCGCCTTCGATGTTGCCGGACTCGCTCTGCATCACTGACTTTACGCGGAGGTAGATGCTGGTCTCCACGCCGGCCTCGGCACCTGCCGAAATCAGGACGTTGTTGACATCCTTGCAGGCAACCTCGACAGAATTGGAAGTGGTGTTGGCTACAGCCTTTTCCGTCTGGAAATCAGGGTCGGCCGCAGCATATACAAAGTATTTGACAGCGGCAGGAACGCCGTAGTCAGCTGTCTGGAAAGCCACCGTTCCGAACACAGCGCCGTCTGAAAGCTCGGCGTTGGCCACGTCAACATTGGTGAGCACCGGAGCCACGGCGTTGGTGACGTCGTACTCCATATGTTCCAGCTCGGTGCAGGCGAAGGCTCCCAGAAGAAGGACGCCTGCGGAAAGTCTGTTTATAAATTTTTTCATAACGATGTTCTATTTATTTCCAAGCGTCGTTCTGCTCCAGATTGCTGTTGGAGTTGAGGTCTGAAACAGGGATAGGCATAAGGTTGAACTTAGAATCCACGGAGTTGCCTTCGTAAGAACCGCCCTTCCATCTCCAGAGATAGTCGCCGGTGGTAAGGAGGTTGAACCTGACAAGGTCTGACCTTCTCCAGCACTCCCAGTAGAGCTCGCGGCCGCGCTCGTCGATGAGGCCGTCAAGGCTGTAGTCGGTGACTGAGCCGAGACCTGCCCTTGTGCGGACAGCGTTCCAGGCAGCACGTGCATCAGCCTCGGTCACGGTAGAAGCACCGCGGAGAGCCGCCTCTGCAAGCATAAGATATGCGTCAGCTGCACGGAACAGAGGGAAGTCGGTGGAAACGAAGTTGATGACCTCGTGAGGAGTACCGTCGGAGTGGAGGTTGGTGAACTTGTAGGAAGACCAGCCGTAGCTGAAGTCGATCTTTTCGATGTCCTTAGGAACGCTGGAGTCACCGTCTGCACCCTGGAAGAGGCTGCGGACGTCGCCCTCATCGAATTTGTCCATAAACTCAGGGGTGACGAGAAGACCGCCCCATCCGTCATCGATACCTGCATCGGCAAGGACGAAAGCGGCATTTCCGCCCTTGTAGGCTGACTTCACGATGAAGGTGGTACCGCCGTAGGTCTGGATGTTGACACCGTCCTGAGGCACTCCGAAGATGATTTCGTCGGTGCACTGGTCGTTGTCAGCGCAGAAGAGGTCGGTGTATTTGCCGTGGAGGACCGGATAGTCATTCTTTATCTCCTTGCAGAGGGTTCCGACCACGTCATAATACTGCTTTGCGGCGCTCTCGCTGATGCCGAGATATACGGCGGCGTTGAGGTTGAGCTTTGCGCGAATCATCTTGACGAAGTTGACGTCGAGACGGCCGTACTGTGCCTGGCGTGCTCCCTTGAGGTTGCCGCCGGAGATGAGGTCTTCGCACTCGTTGTCGAGCCACTCGAAGAGGTCAGCCCTCTTCATCTGCTTAGGGCCCTCGGAGCTTACCTTGTCATTCTCGGTGGAGAACGGCACGTCGCCGAACATGTCGATTGCGTGGAGGAGGCTCAATGCCCTGAGGGCGCGTGCCTCGGCAATCATTTCCTTATAGACGGCCTTGTCAGGGTCTGCATAGGCATTGACCTGGCGGATGAACTCGTTGCAGATTGAGATCTGGTAGAAGATACGTGAATACATCGCGGAGATGAACACGTCGGAAGAGGAATAGCGCAGGCCGTGGAGATCCTTTACGGTCTGGTCGTTCCATGTGATGAGGGCTTCGTCGGTGGTGAGCTCCTGCATATAGTAGAGAGCCCTGAGATACTGGCCGAAACCGCCGTCGATACCGTCGATGTCCGGGCTGCCGTCAGGACCGTCAGAGCCGCTGACTGCAAGTCCCTGGTAGCACTTTGCGAGAAGGGCAAGGAACTCGCTCTCACCCTGGAGGACATCCTCCGGAAGCTGCACAGACTCGTCGATAGGCTTCACATTGAGGTCACCCACGCAGGAAGAAAGGCCCGCGAAAGCGAGAAACGCAGCTGCTATGTAAGATATTCTTTTGATTTTCATTTTACTGGTCCTCCATGATTAAAAGTTGAACTTGGCGCCGAGCACGAAGGTTCTCGGACGTGGCCAGATGTTGCTGTCGATTCCGCTGAACACTTCAGGGTCCATTCCTTCGTAAGGAGTGATCACGAATACGTTCTGTACTGTACCATAGACATTGAGAGCCATGTCGTTCTTGAGGTTGAAGGTGTAACCGAGGGTCACATTGTCAAGCTTGAAGAATGAGGCGTTCCTGATGTAGTAGTCGGAGAAGTACTGTGACTTGGTGAAACCGTCCTCGATGCCCTGAGGCACGCGGTTGGAGATGAAGTTGTTGGTCCAGAGGTCGGTGATGAGGCTCAGCTGGGAGGAGTTGTTGTCATAGACATAGTTGCCGATGTTGGCGTGTGCCGAAGCGGCGAGGGTCCAGTTCTTCCAGTTGAGGGAGGTGTTGAAGCCGAGGGTAACCTTCGGATGAGGGTCCTTGCAGTAGTAGCGGTCGTCGGCATCGATCTTGCCGTCGCCGCTGAGGTCTGCATATGCGCCCATGATAGGCTTGCCGTCGGTATCGTAGAGCTGCTTATAGACATAGAATGTGTTAGGAGCATAGCCGGTCATGTGCTTCTGGATGTAGTTGCCGACCGCGCCTGAGATGCCGCCCACGTCAACTCCGGTGTAGCCG
Source organism: uncultured Bacteroidales bacterium (assembly GCA_945868745.1). Classification (GTDB taxonomy): domain Bacteria; phylum Bacteroidota; class Bacteroidia; order Bacteroidales; family UBA932; genus Cryptobacteroides. The sequence goes on along the minus strand of CAMBMK010000004.1, from coordinate 20,923 downwards.
TCGCCGTCGTTGGTAGTCATCTTGGTGATTTCCTGATAGTTGTATGCTCCATTGATGCCGAACTGCCAGAAGAGGTCCTGCTTCTGGATGATGATCCAGTTCATATCGACCTCGATACCCTTGTTGAGGAGGCTTCCGATGTTGGCGTTGAGGAAGTTCTTGAGGTTGGCACCGGCTGCCACAGGAGTGTAGTTGAGCAGGTCGGTGGTCTCGCGGTAGTATGCGTCGGCGCTGATGGTGAACCTGTCGTCGCAGAAGCCGAGGTCGATACCCACGTTGTAGGTGGTTGTGGTCTCCCACTTGAGGTCGGTGTTGTAGCCGTTAGGACGGGTAGGCACAATCACCTGGTCGCCGAACTGGTAGTAGCTTCCGATCTGGTTGGTGTAGTAGGTAGGGAGGGTCGGATAGCTGTCGCCGGCCACATCCTGCTGACCGGTCTGTCCCCATGAGAGACGGAGCTTGGTCTTGGACACTGCATCCACATCCCTGAGGAATGACTCGTTCTTGACGTTCCATGCGAGTGCAACTGAAGGGAAGACGCCCCACTTGTTGTTGGAGAACCTTGAGGTACCATCGTAACGCAGGGTTGCGGTGATGAGGTAACGGTCTGCGAACGAGTAGTTTGCACGGCCGAAGAATGATACGAGGTAGTGCTCGAACTTGTTGTGGGTGTCGGAATAAGTGACAGAACCGTCAGTCGAGGTACTGAGGTTGTTGGACTGATGGTAGAAGTGCTGCCATGAGTAACCTGCCATGAGGCCTACGGTGTGCTTCTCGGCAAATGTCTTGTCGTATGCTGCATAGAACTCGAGGGTCTGGTCGCGGCGTACCTGGTCGTAGTCGGTGCGGCGTCCGCGTCCTGCCTCTGTCTGGCTGTGCCAGCTCTGCTCTGAGCCTTCAAGCACGTCAACATAGCCGTTGGAGCTTGAAACGTCGATACCGAGGTTGAGGTTGAGACGGAGGTCTTCGAAACCGTGGATCTTGTAGTCGAACTGCGCATTTCCGATGAAACGCTTTGCGGTAGAGACATCGTCACGCTCGTTGAGGGAAGCGACAGGGTTGGTGCCGAGCTGGGCGCCGTTGCCCCATGAGTGATAGCTTCCGTCCGGGTCATAGACAGGCTGTGTAGGGTCGTACTGGACTGCCTGGCTGATGGCTGCGGTGTTGGCGAAGTTGTTGTGGATCATCATTCCCTTTCCGTTGAGGGAAACGGTGAGATGGTTGTCGAAGAAGGTAGGATTGAGGTTGAGGGCCATGGTACCGCGCTTCATTGCAGAAGTCTTGAGGGTACCGGTCTGGTCGTAGTAACCTGTGGAGAAACGGTAAGGAAGGGTGAAGTTCTCTCCTAACTTCTGGTTGCCGGTCACGCCCACGTTGGCATCGTAGGTGACGCCGGTGCGCCAGATCTGCTTCTGCCAGTCGGTGTTCTCGGTGCCGAGGGCTGCCATTGCCGCAGGCACGTCGCCGTAGTACTGCTGCACTGCTGCGCGCATCTCGTCGCCGGTGAGGACATCGAGGAATTTGGCGTTCTGGGAGACGGAGGTTGCAAAATCTGCAGTAACCTTAGGCTCCGCAGCACCCTTGCTGCCCTTCTTGGTGGTGATGATGATGACACCGTTGGAAGCTCGTGAACCGTAGATTGCGGTAGCGGAAGCGTCCTTGAGGACAGTGAAGCTCTCGATATCGTTAGGGTTGATTGAGGAGAGGGCATCGCTCATGCCGCTGACTCCGGTGCCTCCGATAGGAAGACCGTCAACCACCACGAGAGGGTCGTTGTTGGCGTTGAGCGAGGAACCTCCACGGATACGGATTGTGGAAGCCGAACCTGGCTGACCGTCACCCGCAGTCACAACAACACCGCTGGACTTGCCGGCGAGCAGCTGTGAAGGTGAAGAAATCATACCCTTGTTGATCTGGTCGGCACGTACTGTAGATACGGAACCGGTCATATCGTTCTTCTTGACTGTACCGTAACCGATGACTACGACATCGTCGAGGAACTCTGAATCCTCCACGAGCGTAACGGTCGCAGGGACGGCCGAAGCTTTGTATGACTGGCTGGTGTAGCCGATGCAGCTGATTGTGACAACAGCATCAGAAGAAGTGACATAGAGTGTGTAGTCGCCGTCAAGGCCTGTCGATGTACCGTTGGTCGTACCCTCTTCGAGGATAGTCGCTCCGATGACAGGACCCTGGGAATCGACTACGATACCCTTAACCTGATATCCGCTCTGAGCGGATACGGAAGTGGTCGCAACACCGAGAAGTATTGCAGCCACCACGGTTAGAATCCTTTTCATTTGATCATATTTAGAGTTAAACATATATTATTGGTTTTCAACCGATTTTTCCTTTACAAAATACACCGACACCGCAGCGAGCAGCATGAATATGCCGGCAAGGACGAGCATCATCGGGGTCTTGAGCGAGAAGCAGTACTTGAGGATGAATCCGCCGAGGGCTCCGATTACGATCTGTGGAACGGTGATGGTGAAGTTGAAGATGCCCATGAAGACTCCGGTCCTGCGTGCGTCAAGCGCCTTGGAGAGAATGGAATAAGGCATCGAGAGGATGGCTGCGTAGGCGATTCCGATGCCGACCATAGGGAGCATCAGCGCAAACTGGTTGTGCAGGAGCGGAAGGGTGAGGAATCCTGCAGCTCCGAAAAGCAGGCAGATGCCATAGACCGGCTTGTTGCCGAAACGCTCCGCGAGATTTGTCATGAAGAGGGCGGCGATGCAGGCCGGTATCGGATAGACTGCATTGAGGATGCCCACCCAATTGGATGCGTCCTCGCTGCCCAGGAGTACTCCGGAGGCATCCGTCACGACTCCGTTGATGGACGGGAAGAGATATGTCCACATGATGAAGAGGGCTCCCCAGGAGAAGAACTGCGTCACTGCAAGCTGGAGCATCACCTTAGGGGTCTTGCCCAGGAGCTTGATGAAGCTTTCCTTCTGCGGATGGTCAGTCTCCTCTTCGGAAATGCCGTTGTATTCGTTGAATTCCTTTGGAGGATATTCCCTGACCTTGAACACTGTCACGAGCACGGACACGAGCAGCAGGATACCGCCGACATAATATGCCCAGCAGATTGCCACAGGCACATGGCCCGGCTCGGTGGTGAGGTCAACGCCCATTCCCCCGAGAATCTTTGTCATGAGCCACGGGAGGATGCCGCCGATGACGGCTCCGAGGTTGATAAGGAAGGTCTGGACCACATATCCCTTGGTCTTCTGGCTGTCAGGAAGCATGTCCGACACGAGCGAGCGGAAAGGCTGCATCGTGACATTGAACGACAGGTCCATAAAGAGAAGAATCAGGGCGCCCATCAGAAGCGGGGCGAACGCCAGAAGTTTCGGACAGTTCGGCATGAGCATCAGGGCGACGGTGGAGATGACGGCTCCCGCGAGGATATAGGGCTTGCGGCGGCCGAGTCTGGTCCACGAATCGTCTGACAGCATCCCTATGATGGGCTGGATGACCATACCGGCAATAGGTGCGGCAAGCCAGAAAAGGCTGAGCTGGCTGACATCTGCTCCGAGGGAGCTGAAGATGGTGGAGGTGTTGGAATTCTGGAGGGAATATCCAATCTGCACACCCAGGAATCCGAAACTCAGATTCCAGATCTGCCAAAAAGATAATTTGGGTTTCTGCTTCATTTATAAATAGTTGGTTATTGTCCGTGCTATAGGGTCTCTCTATCGGTGCCGGGAAAGCGCAGGTCCCGGCAGACGGTAAATCAAGGTAAAGTTATATTTATCGTTTTACAACACAAAACGTTATTTCTTGAATGGCGGAAAAAGTTGGATGAACGGTCGTATGGGGCCGACGAACCGCAGGCGGTTTTTGACGCAGGAAGGGACGGCTGTCCGTCAATTCGCGCCGGATTGTGGTTTTATCCGATAAAAAAGGTTATATTTGCAGACGTTGTACAAAACCGGAATTTCATGAAAAATAAAATCTCAGACCTTTGGAAGAAGGAAGACTGGCTGGCAGTATGGCTCGGCTTTGCGGTCATCATCATCGCCTGCGCGGCAGTCCTTACAAAAGCCTTCGATTTCTCGGCACTCAAATTTTCCACCTGGAGCTTGGGCGAGGCCCAGACGGCATCACTCGGCTCCCAGATAGCCACCTGGGCATTCTGGAGGAAGCTCCTGCTCACCCTTGCAGTGGTAGGCGGCATCTTCACCATAGGCGTCAAGCTCAGCGGCGAAAGCATCAGGAAATTTGTCCCGGCATTCATCGCACTCTTTGTCATTGCGCTGGTTGTCAGGCTCATATCAGCCGAATACACTCTCAACCGCTATCTTGAATGGGCATTCTGGGCCCTTCTTGTAGGCCTTCTGATAGCCAACACCGTCGGCGTCCCTGCCTGGCTCCGCCCGGCCATCAGGACAGAGTTCTACATCAAGACCGGACTTGTGATAATGGGATTTTCGGTGCTGTTCTCCAACATCGCCAAATTCGGCCTCTACGGCCTCGGCATCGCATGGATAGTGACCCCGATTGTCATCATCTTCATGTGGTGGCTCGGCACAAGAGTATTCAAAATCAATAACAAACCGCTTATCATCACGCTTGCATCCGCGACCAGCGTATGCGGTACGAGCGCAGCCATCGCCACCGGTGCGGCCGCAGGAGCCAAGAAGAACGACCTCTCGATAGCAGTGTCCATCTCCATCATCTTCACTATCCTGATGATGGTATTCGAGCCTATGATAATAAGGGCCTGCAACATGAGCCCTATCATGGGCGGAAGCCTCATCGGAGGCACGGTGGACTCGACCGGAGCAGTGGTAGTGGCAGGTACGGCACTCGGCCCGGAGGCACAGCAGGCAGCCGTCCTCGTGAAGTCCATCCAGAACATCCTCATCGGCTTCATCGCCTTTGCAGTGGCCCTTTTCTTTGCAAAATACGTTGACAATTCGGGCAATGCCTCGGTGGGCGCAGGTGAAATCTGGACCCGTTTCCCGAAGTTCATCATCGGTTTCTTTGCGGCCTCGATGATTGCCTCATTCCTTATCCAGCCGGTATTCGGCTCCGATTCCGTGGGCGCGATCAACAAGGTGCTCGACCAGTACAAGAACTGGTGCTTCGTGCTGGCGTTCTGCTCAATCGGCCTTGACACCAACTTCAAGGAAATAATCAAGAATATGCAGGGAGGCAAGGTGCTGTGGCTCTATGTCACCGGCCAGCTGTTCAACATTGCGCTGACATTCTTTGCAGTGTGGCTGCTGCTCTCCGGCAAGTTCTTCCCGATCCCTGTCCTCGGATAGCCGGGAGGCCTGAAGCTCCCCCCGACAGCTTCGCAATGAAAGGTAAAAAAATAATGCAGGCAATTACGGCCGTCGTCGCTGCGGTGGTCATGATTGCCTGCATTTGGATTATGTCAAAGGGTATGGGCCTGAGGGAGGAGCTGGATTTCGGCGCCGGGGCCTATTACTATGCCGACATCCCCGACTTTGAAAAGTATCTCGGCCATTCCGTGGCCACAAATATCCCCTACATCGTCTATGTGCTTCTGTTCCTTGCCTGGGGATACCTGATGTGGCTCCTTTGGAAATGGATCGACAGGCGCAGATGACGGCCTTTATGCCGCCGTGTCCCGGCTGAAAGGCCTGGTGAGGATGGCGTCGCGGAAAGTGACCGTAAGCCATACGGAACGCGCCAGCAGATGGGCGAAATAGGCTCCGAGGAGGATGTGCATCGAAGCCGCGTCATAGGCTCCCGGATGGAACAGCGACCCCACTATCCACACAGCGAAAAATGCAACCACAGCTGCCGAATTGCAGTCGCGCATCTGCCTTGCAGCCGTCGCCCCGGCATAGATGCCGTCCCAGGTAAATGCCGCACAGCCGATTACAGGCATAGGCAGCAGCCACACGAAGAACTGCCGGCAGCTTTCGATTACCGCCTCGTCGCTTGTCATTATCCGCAGGATAGGCACGCCCGCAAAGAAATAGATGAAGATGAACAGTATGCTGATGGCCATGCTCCAGGCAAACACATATTTTGTAGTCCTGAGGGTCATGGTGCGGTCCTGCATCCCGATAAACTTGCCCGTGAGCGCCTCCCCGGCATAGGCAAACCCGTCCGTAAAATACGAGAACAGCAACAGGAGCTTCATCATGATGGAGCCGGTGGCGAGAAGCATGTCGCCGAAGCGCGCCGAAATGGTCGTGTAGCCCACATAGATGACAATGAAGCATACCGAACGGATGAAAAGGTCCCTGTTGAGCGTCATGAACTTGCGCAGCTCTCCTCCGCGCAGGCTCTCTGCGATGCCCACGCCCTTCACCACCGTGGAATACTTCGTGGCAACCCTGACTACGGCATACGCCAGGCCCGAATACTGCGCCAGGAGGGTGCCCAGAGCGATGCCGGCGAACCCGATGCCGTCAAAGCCCGTCCCCGGGATGCCCAGAGTCAGGAAAATGCTGAAGAAGATGTTAGCAATGTTGACGATAAGGTCCGTGGTCATCGAGCTCACGGTGTCCTGCATCCCGATGAACCAGCCCTTGAACGCAAACAGGCTCAAGGTGGCCGGAGCAGCCCAGATCCTGATGAAGAAATACTGCAGGGCAAGGTCACGCACGGTATCGGAGCACTCCACCACAAGGAATGCCGCCTTTGCGAAAGGCCACTGTATCAGCAATATGCCGAGGGCAATCAGCAGGGCGAACCCCACTCCGCGCGCCAGGATCCTGCCGCACTCCCTCGTGTTGCCGGCGCCATAGGCCTGGGCGGTCATTCCGCCGGTCCCCACCCGCAGGAAGCCGAAATTCCAGTAGAGAAGGTCGAAAAGCATAGTGCCGATGGAGATGCCGCCTATGATCGGTGCCGCATTGCCGTCCCCGAGATGGCCGGCCACCGCTATGTCCACCATTCCGACAAGCGGAACGGTAATGCTTGCAAGAATGCTCGGAATAGCGAGCTTGAGTATGTCTTTGTTGAGCTGTTGCATTGTCTATTGTCTGAATTTGCCGTCCTCCTCGAGCATGCCGAGGTAGGAGGAATACCTTTCTGCGCTTATAAGTCCCTGCTCCACAGCCTCTTTTACCGCGCATCCCGGCTCGTGGGTATGTGTGCACGGGGTAAAGCGGCAGTCCTGCGAAGCCTTGAGCATCTCCGGGAAATAGAGCCCTATTTCCTCCTTTTTGAGGTCCACGAGGCCGAATCCGCGAAGTCCCGGAGTGTCGATTATGTATCCTCCGGTCGCTATGCGGTACATCTCATAGAGCGAAGTGGTGTGCTTTCCCTGCAGATGGGCAGTGGAAATCTTGCCTATTTTGGGGCTGAGCGAGGGGTCAACCGCCTTGATCAGAGAGGATTTGCCCACCCCGGACTCCCCGGAGAAGAGGCACACCCTGCCCCTGCAGTCTTCGCGGAGGACATCAATCCCCTGCCCGGTCACCACCGAAGTGTCTATCACGCGGTAGCCCGCGCCTGTATAGATCCTGTGGAAATCAGCCATATACTCCGGAGCCTGCCCGGCATAGACATCCACCTTGTTGAGGACAATCGTAGCAGGCACGCCATAGACCTCGCAGGTCACGAGGAGCCTGTCGAGAAACGGCAGCTTGACTTCCGGAAAATACAACGACACAACGATATAGGCCATATCCACATTGGCCGCAATCACATGGCTCTGCCTTGAAAGATTGGTCGAACGGCGGATGATATGGTTTTTTCTGTCGAGGATTTCCGAAATCGAAGCGGGATTTTCCAGGGAGATGCTTTCCGTATCTGCACCGTCCTGGACCTCAGCCTGATACCTCACCCTGTCCCCGACAGCCACGGGATTGGTCGAATCCCCGGCCCTGAGTCTTACGCGGCCTTTCAGCACGGCCGGGAACGGTGCCCACTCGGGAAGACGCGACAGCAGGAAATGGCTGCCCGCGTTCTTTACCACCGTTGCTTCTCCAGTAATTGTCATATGTTCAGCTGTTCCTTACCCACAGATAGAGCTTGTCGCCGCGGCGGAGCCTTGCCCCAGGGACCGCAATGGAGCATCTCAGCCCCTTTTCGACCCTGTCAACGGGATTGTAGTCCAGACGGAGGTCCTCCACCGTAAACTCCTCGCAACCGGTGACGGAGCCTATCACAAGCACCTCGTCCCCCTTGCACAGCGGCGCCGCCTCCACGGCAATCTCCGCCACGCCTATTTTGTCGAACCAGTTGGTGACCTTGCCGCAATAGACCTTGGTGCGGGTGGCGCTGCTTCCATAGACGCTGCTCCACTCGCCCATCTTCGCCCCGAGATAGTAGCCGTCCCAGAAACCGCGGTTGAACACCTCCGAAAGCGACTCCTTGAGCCTTGCGGTCAGCTCCGGGGTATATGTCCCGTCACAGACGGCATCGGCGGCCTCGCGGTAGCATCCCACTGCACGCCTCACATATTCGGCACTCCTCGCGCGCCCCTCTATCTTGAAAACCTTCACGCCGGCCTCGATGAACTTGTCCATAAACTCTATGGTACACAGGTCCTTGGGCGACATGATGTATTTGTTGTCGATATTGAGCTTGACTCCTGTCTCGAGGTCGGTCACCTCATAGCCGCGGCGGCACACCTGCATGCAGGCACCCCTGTTGGCGGACGAACCGTAGTTGTCGAGGCTCATGTAGCATTTGCCCGAAATGGCCATGCAGAACGCCCCGTGGGCAAACATCTCGATCCTCACGAGCTGGCCGGAAGGGCCCCTGAGGTCATTTTCCACTATCTGGCGGTAGATTTCGGCGACCTGGGTGAGATTGAGCTCCCTTGCAAGCACGACCACATCGGCAAACTGCGCATAAAACCTCAGGGCCTCATAGTTGGAAATGCTCAGCTGAGTGGAGATATGGACCTCCAGCCCGATGCTGCGGCAATAGAGGATGGCCGCCATGTCCGATGCTATGATGGCATCCACGCCCGCTTCCTTTGCAGTGTCAAGCGCCCTGCGTGCATCTTCGAGGTCCTCGCCGAAAAGGGCGATGTTGAGCGTCATATAGGCCTTGACGCCCGCCTCACGGCAGATTCTGACCACTTCCGGAAGGTCTTCCGTAGAAAAATTGTTGGCGGAACGCGACCTCATATTGAGGCGCCCGATTCCGAAATATACCGAATTGGCTCCCGCATCAATGGCTGCCCTGAGGCATTCGAAATTGCCCGCGGGGGCCATTATCTCGAGTTCACTCCTGTCCATCTGCATTCATCATTTGTTTCTTCCGACAAGCTTTTGTGCAAACGAGCGGAGGATTTCCAGTTTCTCTCCCGAGCATACAACTGCTGCAGAGGAGAGGGCCAGGTCCGTCAGGCGGACAATCTCCGCCCTGGCATCAGCACCCACACCGAGCTCATCGTAAATGTCCCTGACTGCGGAAATCTTCGCCGCACGGGCACCTTCAGTGTCCACCGGCATTTCCATCGCTTCAAGAAGCTTTTCCCTCTGGAGAGGTGAGGCCTTTTCAAAGGCGCGGATGGTGAGCCAGCTCTTCTTGTTGTTGACTATGTCCCCGCCGATAGGCTTTCCGAACACCTTTTCGTCGCCGTAGGCATCGAGCCAGTCGTCCTCCACCTGGAAGGCGAGCCCGAGATTGTAGCCGTAGTCATAGATTTTGTCGCAGTCTCTCTCCGATGCTCCTCCGATGAGGGCGCCGGTCTTGGCGGAGCAGGCGATCAGCACGCCGGTCTTGAGGCCTATCATCTTCATATAGTCCGCCATCGGCACCTCCCTCTCCTGCTCGAAGTCCATATCGTACTGCTGGCCCTCGCACACCTGCGCCGCAGTGGCCGTAAACAGGGAGAGCACCTGCGGGAGCACTCCCGAAGGGGCCATTGCCATACGCCTGTAGCTGTCGATGCACATCACGTCGCCCGAAAGGATGGCCGTGTCCTCCTTCCATTTCTTCCAGACTGTCTCCTTGCCCCTGCGGAGCGGGGAACGGTCCATTATGTCATCGTGGATGAGGGTGAAGGTGTGGAATATCTCCAATCCGGAGGCCGGCATCAGAATGCTCGCATCGAGACTGTCCCTGAAAAGTCCGTAAACCGTCAGGCACAGACGCGGGCGCAGCCTTTTGCCTCCGATTGCGACCATATACCCGAAAGGGTCGTAAAGCCCCGACGGCTCTGCCGGGACCTCAAGGTTATCAAAGAGTTCGCTGATTGCGCTGTCGATTGTCTGCTGCGGAATCATATGTTATTTCTTTTTTGCATTTTTCTTTGTGCGCCCGTTCTTCTTGGAGGCCTTTATAGCCGCCTTGACCTTGGCCTTGCGGGCTTCCCTGTTGGCTCCGGGCTCCTGCGGCGCCGCGGCCGCCTCCTCCTGGACGAGCTCATAGTCGAGAAGGCGCTGCTCGAGGTTGGTGTTCTTGACCTTTATCCTTACCTCGTCACCGAGCCTGTACACCTTGCCGGTGCGGCGTCCCACGATGCGGTAGTGTTCCTCGTCGAAGTCGAAGAAGTCGCCCCTGATTTCGCGCAGGGAGACCATGCCCTCGATCCTGGTAGGCTCCACCTCCACATACATTCCCCATTCGGTGAGGCCGGACACATGGCCCGTAAACTCCTGTCCCACCTTGTCCTGCATAAACTCCACGAGCTTGTATTTCACGCTGTCGCGCTCCGCGTTGGCCGCAATGACCTCACGGGCGGAGGCGTGCTCGCACTGGGCGGTGTAGTAGTCCTTGTCCTGGGATTTGGCCCCGTCGAGATACATCGCCAGCAGGCGGTGCACCATGGTGTCGGGATAACGGCGGATAGGCGAGGTGAAATGGGTGTAGAACTTGAATGCAAGACCGTAGTGGCCTATGTTGTCGGTGCTGTAAACGGCCTTTGCCATGGAGCGGAGGGCTATCATCTGGAGCGGAAGGAACTCCGGCTTGTCCTTTGCCTCGGCCAGAAGTCCGTTGAGTGCCTTGGCGATTGTGCGTCCCTGTCCGAACTCCGGCTTGTACCCGAAATTGCCCGCGAAGCGCGTGAGGCCCTCGAGCTTTTCGGTGTTGGGCACATCGTGGATACGATAGACAAAGGTCTTTGCGCTCTTGCGTGCCTTTCCGTCCATTGCCCCACCGGTCGCGATGAACTCGGCGACAGACCTGTTGGCAAGGAGCATATATTCCTCAATAAGCCAGTTGGCTTCCCTGCTGATTTTCTGATAGACCGACAGCGGCTTTCCGTTCGGATCGACCTCGACCTTCATCTCAGGCTTTTCGAAGCTGACCGCGCCCGCGGCGAAGCGCTTTTTGCGCAGCTCCGACGCCACCGCCCACATCTTCAGGATGGCATCCTTGATATGGTCCGGGATCACGCAGCCCTCCTTCACCCCGAAGACGTCGGAGTCCCCCGACTTGCCGTCGGTGCCGCCGCGCACCTCGGTCTGCATCGCTTCCTTTCCGAGGTCGATTATCTGCTGGGCAGTCTCATAGGCAAACCTGTAGTCGGAACGGATGACCGTGCGCCCGAGCCAGCAGGACACAGTCTTTGCCCTCGGAGTGAGCTCAAACACAGCCGAGAACGTCAGTTTGTCCTCATTGGGGCGGAGCGAGCATAGCTTGTTGGAAAGCTTCTCCGGCAGCATCGGGACCGTCCTGTCCACGAGATACACGGAAGTGCCCCTTTCCTGGGCCTCCCTGTCCACGACATCACCGGGACGCACATAGTAGGATACGTCGGCGATATGGACGCCCACCTCGTAGTTGCCGTTTTCCAGCTGGCGGAACGACAGCGCGTCGTCGAAGTCCTTGGCATCCGCCGGGTCGATGGTAAAGGTCAGGGTGTCGCGAAAATCCCTGCGCCCCTTGAGGTCCTCTTTTGTGATGGCGTCCGAAATCTTGTCGGCGGCGTTCTCCACCTCCGGCTCGAAACGGTACGGAAGCCCGTATTCAGCGAGAATGGCGTGCATCTCGGTATTGTTGTCGCCCAACTCTCCGAGCACGTCAACTATATGTCCCACAGGGGATTCCTCTCCGCGAGGCCAGTCGTCCACGATTGCTGCGACCTTCATTCCGGAGTGCGCCCTCATGTTGCGGCCCACGCCGTCAACGGTCTCGTGCACTCCCTCGACCTCGAATTCCTTGCCCTCCAGACGGGTCAGCTGCCCCGGGGCAACGGCGATGTCGTATGGCATGAACCTGCTTTGCATCAGCACCCAGGCCTGGTTGCCGACTATGTGGAGGACACCCACAAACGGCTTTTTGGTGCGCTCGACTATCTGCACGATGACGCCCTCGGTCCTGCGGCCCTTTCCGGCCGCCTTGCGGGTAATGGACACCCGGACCGTGTCGCCGTGGAGACATCCCCTTGTCTTTTCCTTCTTTACATAGATATCTTCTTCCCTGCCCTCGACAGTCACGAACACAAAGCCGTCCCTGCTCATCCGGGCAGTGCCCTCAAGCACTTCGGGAGCCTTTTTTTCCTGTTTGGTGCCGGATTTCTTCTGCGAGCCGGCGTTCTTTAATCCTCTTTCGTTTTTCCCCTTACCGCTTTTGCCTTTCTTTGCGAACATAACCCATATTTTTTAACTCAAATTTCACAAAATACTCCATTGAAGCCCCGAATGATGCGCAGCTTGCGACAATCTCCCCAACGCACATTTTCTTTCTACGAGGACCTATCCCTAAATCCCTTTCCCCGGGAAAGGGACTTGCCATCGGCCCCAAAGGGCCTCCAAATACAGTAGTTTCGCATTCGCGAAACCATAATAAAAAACCTTCTTTAAAAATCTTTAAAATTGCTATCTTTGCAGGATATTCCACAAAGGTAATAAAAATTATGACACCCAAGAAAGTACTTCTTATGATCCTCGACGGCTGGGGCGAGGGAAAACACGATTATTCCAATGCCATCTGGGCCCAGGGCGCACCTTACATCGACTCGCTCAGGGCCAAGTATCCGTTCAGCCACCTTCAGGCCTGCGGCGAATATGTGGGCCTTCCTGACGGACAGATGGGCAACTCCGAGGTAGGACATATGAACCTCGGTGCAGGCCGCGTCATCTACCAGGACCTCGTGAAAATCAATATGGCGGCGCGCGACCGCAAATTCCTCGACAACGCCGAGATCAAGGCTGTCTATGACTATGTAAAGCAGAGCGGAAAGAAGCTCCACCTGATGGGACTCACCTCCCCGGGAGGCGTACATTCCTCGCTCGACCATGTATATGAGTTCCTGCGCGTTGCAGCCGAGCAGGGCATCGACAAGGTCTATCTCCATGCCTTTATGGACGGGCGCGACACCGACCCCCACAGCGGCAAGGGCTATCTCGAGGAGGTCGAAAAGCATATGGCGGAGACCACCGGAAAGATTGCCACTGTCTGCGGCCGTTTCTACGCGATGGACAGGGACAAGAGGTGGAACCGCGTCAAGGAGGCCTACGACATGCTCGTAGAGGGCAAGGGCCACAGGTTCGCTTCCGCAGCCGAGGCCATCAGCGCTTCTTATGACAAGGACGTGACCGACGAGTTCGTGGAGCCTTCGGTCATCACCGACGCCGCAGGAGAGCCTCTCGCAAAGATCGAAGAGGGAGATGCAGTCATCTTCTTCAACTTCCGCAACGACCGTGCGCGCGAGCTCACCATGGTGCTCACCCAGAAGGACATGCCGGAGGAAGGGATGCACACCATTCCGCTCCACTACTGCTGCCTCACCCCGTACGACGCCTCATTTACGGGAGTGCACATCCTCTTCGACAAGGAGCTTGTGGACCAGACGCTCGGAGAGACCGTGGCCGCCGCGGGCAAACGCCAGCTGCGCATCGCCGAGACCGAGAAATACGCCCATGTGACCTTCTTCTTCAACGGAGGACGCGAGGAGCCGTTTGAAAATGAGGACCGTATCCTCGTGGCTTCCCCGAAGGTGCCTACCTACGACCTTCTGCCGCAGATGAGCGCCCCTGAGGTCGCCGACAAGCTGATTGCCGCCATCAATGAGGGCAACGAGGATATGATCATCCTCAATTTCGCCAACGGCGACATGATCGGCCACACCGGCAACTATATGGCAGTCTCAAAGGCAGTGGAGTGCATCGACCGCCTCGTCAAGGATGTTGTGGAGGCAGCAGTGGCACAGGACTATGCCGTCCTCATCACCGCCGACCACGGCAACGCTGATTTCGAGGTCAATCCTGACGGCACGCCAAACACCGCCCACTCCCTCAACCCGGTACAGTTTATCGTGGTGAATGCCGGCGACGAGGTCAAGGAAGTCAGGGACGGCGCCCTCTGCAACGTGGCTCCGACCATCCTCAAGCTGATGGGCATCCCGCAGCCTGCAAAAATGACCGCCGAGCCGCTGATTTAATCCATCCCGGATACAGCCGACAACTAAGGGTGACCAAAAGTCGAAAGACTGGCAGTCACCCTTTTTTTGTTATACCGGCTGGCCATTCAGGATTATGGAGCAGGAAACTTGGTCTTGGGCCTGAAGTTCTCAACAAGCTTGGTTTTGTACAGAAGCAAGTTATTCTAAGGGCTATAAAAAGGGGAGAAATAATAATGCTCAAATCTATTTTATCACCTGGATCAACGGCTCTCCCAGCGCTGTTGATAATTCTGCAATTGAACGGAGGGTGAGATTTGGGAAACCCGTTGTCCATCTGGATACCACAGCCTCGCTCTTGCCCAGCTTTCTCGCCAAATCCCGCTGGCTCATATTCTTTTCTTTGAGGATAGAGTCTATTCGTGCAATAATTTCAGCGGACAATTGAACTTCGGTCCGTATCTCTGGCGATACAGACGAAACCTTTTCCTTGAACCAATCCTGTTTGTTTCTCATATCTCAAAAATAACATCATCGATGCCATTGAGTTCTCTCTCCTCAATTCTTACATATCCTTTGGCAACATTATCATCTAATATTTTCTCAAATTTTTGTAAATCAAGAACATAGCCATATAACTTTGAGTCCTCCTCATAAGTTTTTGCTGTTTTCACGCCTCCATTACCCAAGATAACTATCTGTTCTGAAATGCGCAGGCAGTATAATCGCAGTTTTCCTCCTTCTATTGGAATCGCAGCAACACTATCTTTCATCCTTCCTTCCGGACGAAAAAAACGTTCCAATGCTCCAAGATTCAATATTGCTTGAAGAGCTGCTATTATCCTTTGATAATCCCGATTGAAACTTGCATTTTGTTCAAATTCAGCTACAAATTTCTCAAATTCCGTTGTCCCGTCCTTCTCAAAACTGATTGAATAAAGAGCAGACTTTTCTGACTCACTAATCCTTTCGACAGTCGTTTTCTTCTTCACGTTCATAACCACGCACACTTAAGATTCCGCTGCAAATATACAATAAGTTTAACATATATGCTAATTTTCAAAACTTTTTAACAGACACTTTAACAAGTATTATGAGAGGACTCCCAACCGGATTGACCTTCTCGCCCTTACCGTTGCAGATGCGGGTGTAACCCTTGACCTTGATAAGGATTGGCATTCTGACCTCAATGAGAATCGTGATACCAGCACAGGAATGATCTTTTGTTTTAAACATGTTTTAATAGAGATTACCTGTAAAAGACCTTCTGGGGAAATCATTGATCTACATCTCCGGTTTATTCTGTTTTGAGAAAGAAAAAGCACCTCAGGTGGGGCGCACTGCCCCTGCTCTTCGCGTCCTGCATCTCATCGTATATCCGGTCGCTCGTCTTCATATCCCGATGGGCCACGAAAAGCACCGCCGGAGCTGTGAACACTATGGTCACGACGAAAAACACTCCGGAGAGGAGAGCTCCGACTGTGGAGACAAGTGCCGGGCCGAACATATAGAGGGCAATAATCAGGATGATGATGTAGAGCAAAAGCATAATTCCGTCCATTATAATGTGCCAAATAGTCCTGTGATGCCCGACCACCCTGAACAGACATACAAAATCAAGGTTTCTGGGATAGATTTAACTGATTTTTTATGTAATTGCCCAAAGCCGTGTCCTCACAATATATGAAGCATCCTTTCTGGCCACGCGACAAAATTGTTCTATATGTATTCCGGATTATTCTATCCGCCAGAGCATAATTGCGGGTCGTTTTGATACCCTTCAGGGAACTGTCTGTCCGGGCACGCGCACGAAAATCAGTCTGGACTTTTCCGTCCCTGAATATCAAATCTCTCCCGATAATAGCTCCAACATATTCAAATTCAAGACCTTGAGAAGTGTGGATGCATCCGACCTGTTCAAATGAATCTTCATCTATAGCCCAAGTTGCTGTGTCACTGAAGTTCCACTGGGCCTTGAAACCATCCGACAGCACTATATCATAGCCGCTTTTACCGTTTTTGCTGATCCAGTCGTAACAATACCCGGCGATCATCCTGGATTTATTGGCTACCCTGTTTTTCTCCCTCAAAGCCTCCCTCATTGCGCAAGGGTTGTCAAACACCCTGATGTCATAATCCAAATCCATCCTGGTGTTTGCTGTTTCCCTGATACCGAGAAGATTGTCCAAAAAAGCCAGATATCCATCACTTCCGTTGCACCTGAATTGAGATACCAGATTAAGGTCTTTTCCGCAATACACCATACTTCCTTCCTCCTTTGCGCATTCCTTAATCAGATCTACGCTTCCGACATCTGAAGTTGTAACCACCTGGTCTTCATCAATAAAGAATACGGACACCCTGGAGGAATGGATTATTTCCCTTGTCTGGCATTCTCCCTGATTCTGGTACAAACCACTTTTCATCTGCAACCGGTGAGCTTCATCTACTATCAGACAGTCAAAATAGTCTTTCCCTGCGCCAACGAATGATCCTGATCCTTTGAAAAGAGACCTGATGTAGTTTTGCCTGTATGCATCCCTGCGCAACTTTTCAAAATATACATTACGCGGAGCGGCATTCTTTGTGATATAGTTTGCCGAATAACCGCTTTGGATCAAATCACACAACAACTGGATTGCCACGACACTCTTGCCTGTTCCCGGCCCGCCCTCAATAA
Source organism: uncultured Bacteroidales bacterium (assembly GCA_945868745.1). Classification (GTDB taxonomy): domain Bacteria; phylum Bacteroidota; class Bacteroidia; order Bacteroidales; family UBA932; genus Cryptobacteroides. The sequence continues at coordinate 4,001 of CAMBMK010000004.1, read as the reverse complement.
TCACTGTATATTTCGAATGGGAGGCATCAGGCATTGTTGCCTGGTCCAGAGACATTTTGACAAGCCTCCGGATTGTTTCGAATGCCACCTTCTGCTCATCAATAAGATAAAACTCTCGATTGCCTTTCAACATGGATCCAAGTGCGTCTTGTAGAGCTTTTGCAGGCCTTAATCTACCGTCTTCAATCTTGTATAAGAGGTCTATCTTGCTCTTATTGCGGACAAACTTCAAGATAAAATCTGTAAGTTTTCCGGTATCTCCTTCAAGAAACACAGGCGCGAGGGAAACAGCCTCCCGGTATAAAGGGCAATCGATATTTGACCTGTTGATTTCCCGGTAATTGTGCAAGAACGCACAAGGTTGTAGTGAGATATCGTATTTCTGCACATTCTCATTGAAACTCTCTATCGTCTTGGCATATGAATAAGCCTGATATGACGGATGAACAACAGCCCTGTTGGCGCCTCCCGTAAAGGCAGTCACGATATCTGGTCTGGAGGTCTTTCCACTTGTCTCCCACTGCTTCAATTCTATGATTACAACATTATTATGATTATTTTCATCTACGCCTGCAATCAAAAAGTCGACTCTCTTGGAAGTTAGCGGGATCTGATACTCGATTGCAACCTGGCACTCATCATCTATCTGGGGGACATCAATTGCATTGCGTAAGTATTGAAGGGAGTTTGCCCAACTGCGATATTCTGACGTATTGTTATGGCCGATATTGTGTGCAAAGAATTCCTGTTCAATGATTGAAGCAATGTTATTGCTTCTGACGTCCTCGACAAAACGGCCTTTTGAGTTGCGATAAACTATCATAATTACGTTATTCTTGAATCCCGCAAAGATATACCCCAAATTGACAACTATTGTCAATCAGTCAAAAATGAGACAAATTATCTGTTTCCGGGTATCCCTGCAATTATACACAAAAATAGCAAAATTCTTCGATAGTATTTAACAGGCTTTGTTTTAAGACGGAGCGGGGGGGGGTAGCTCCCAACCCTGTCCCGTGAAATTCACCTGGAACGGGCAGACCATCTACAGGTATCTGTAGGGCACTCTCGCGTTCCAGATGAAGGCAAATTGTCCTCACCTGGAACGGCCATACCCACTCTACACCATTGTAGGGCATATCCCCGTTCCAGGTGAATTTCACGGGGGCAGGCAGAACCTCTCAATCTGCAATAAAGAAGCCCAAAAGGTCAGCATCTTTTGTCTTGGCCGCCTGGCACCATACGTGGACTCGCAAATATTGAGTATCTTTGTGCGGACGATTGGAAGAAGCAAAATGGAATACCTCTCTAAAGAACGATATGACGAGATTGTGGCGGAGCTCAACCATCTGATTGATGTGGAGTATCCGCAGATCAGGGACGAGCTGTCCGAAGCCCGGGCGCAGGGTGACCTGAGCGAGAATTTCGAGTACCGTGCCGCCAGAAGGGCCCAGGGCAAGGCCATCAGCCGCATCCGTTTTCTGCAGAAAGTGCTCCAGCATTCGCGCATCATCGACACGAATGCCCTTCCGAAAGACCGCATTTCGCTTTTGAGCAAGGTGGAGTTTACCCATCTTGGCACAAACAAAAAGATGACCTACACGATTGTAAGCCATCACGAAATGAATCTTGAAGAGGGGAAGATTTCCTGCAACTCCCCTATCGGTGCCGCGCTCATGGGCAGGAAGGAAGGGGAAACCGTCGAGGTGAAGGCTCCGGCCGGGGCTTTCAACATCCGCATCGACAGCGTCCTCCCTCCGCAATAATCCTCGCCGGGATACCCTGTCTCCCCCTCGGTCTCACCTGAAGAGCCCGAAGAACAACCTCTCCACGCTCACACCCAAAAGAGCCCTCAGGCCAGCCTCTCCCCGCCTAAGCAGAAGACCTATCCGCGCCCGGCGTTCGCAGGGGCGAGCTTCAGGACAACCGGCACACAGACAAGCAGCAAGGCGACATTGCTTACAACAATCCGCACGCGCAGGGACACCGCATCCGCCAGCGGGCCGAAGGTTCCGTACTTGAGCCGGCAAATATAATATGTGAGCCGGGGTACGAGTCAAGAGGAAATGCAGGTTGTCAAGAAAAAATCTATCTGTGCATCGTGCGGCTGACGGAGTTTTTGCGGTACTCAGACGGAGAACAGTTGTAGGCTGCCGAGAAGGCGCGGTAGTATGCGCTCTTTGAGCGGAAGCCCACCAGAGTGCCGATGACTACATCACCAAGCCGGTGAAAGCTTCACGCCTGTACAGTTGCCTGGCCGAACAGGTCGGAAAACTGCGCTAAACCTCCTTTTCGGACTTGGTATCAACCCTTTCTGCAGGGACCTGGATGATTGAGAGCCACTTTGAAGGGTCCTCCTGGTTCCAGATGCCGTCAACATAGACGCATCTCGGGTTGCCGGTGCACTGCCAGCCCTCCTTTTCCATCCAGCTGAAAAGCTCGACATAATGCTCGTGGAGTCCCTCATAGGGGCCGTACGCCTTCATGCACACTGCCTGCGGGACGGCCGGCATCTCCCTGAATTTGATTATTGCCGAGTCGCGACCCTTCTCCGTGACCTGCTCGCAGTACTCGATGTCGATGTCCTTGGGCTTGTAGCCGCCGTGCTCAAAGGTGAAACAGTATCCCGGCTGGACACATTCGCATCCGAGACGGGCCATTTCCGGGCCGATGACCTCATAGCACAGACGTCCGATTTCCTCATAGGAGGCAATGACGGCCCGATGGCTGGCAACAATGATTGCCGGCAATGATTCAATGTAGATTTTTTCCATTCTTTCAAGTTTTTTGTGGGAATCGATCATCGCCTCAAGATGTTCGCGGCGCTCCCGCAGGCGCAGCAGTTCCTCTTCGCAGATGCGCATTTTCTCCTCCAGGGCCCTGATTCCCGGTTCGTGGTCGGATTCCTCGTAGAGGTCGCGTATCTCCTCGAGACTGAATCCGAGCTTTTTGAGCCTGATAATACCCTGCATTTTCTGCATCTGGCTTATGCTGTAGTAGCGGTAGCCGGTCTCCATGTCAACAATGTCCGGGACAAGGAGTCCTGTCTCCTCGTAGTGCCTGAGTGTCCTCACCGTGACACGGCAGAGGCGTGAAAATTCCCCGATTTTCAATCTGTTTGTCATGACAAATCCATTTTAGCGCTGAGTGTACGGTGCAAATATAAGCAGTGACGCAGGGTACGAGTCAAGTGTTTTGCCAAAAAAGTTTTCTATATTTACGGAAAATCATACGCCATGAGACATTTTATTTCCAAAAGCATGGCGGTACTATTCACCGTCATGACACTGACCTGCTGCAAGAGCGGCACTCAGACTACTGACGCGGACAATAATCCGCAGACTACCTCAGCCGGGCAGCCGGATGCCGCCCATTCAGATCCGAATGTCATCGGCTGGATGAAGGGATTCCCTCCTGCACCCGACAAGACCGTATATTCCGCCGACGGCTCCTATTTCTCTTTCCCTGCGCTCAGATACAGCGTCAACCATATGCGCGAGTTCTATCCGACGCGCGATGTCCCTGCCTCGCAGGACCTCAGGTATTCCGTTGAGACGGCCATCGACAAAGGTCTCGAAGAGCTGACCTTCACCCCGTGGGACAGCGACACCACAATCACTTTCAGCCGCTGGCTCGACCTCAACTACACCGACGGCCTCATCATCATGCACAGGGGGCGCATTGTCTATGAGAATTATTTCGGAGGACTCACCCCGGAGGGCCAGCATGCCGCGATGTCGGTCAGCAAATCATTTACCGGGACTCTCGGGGCCATTCTCGCCTGTGAGGGAGTCATTGACCCGGAGCGGCTTGTAACCGACTACATCCCGGAGATGAAGGGCAGCGGCTACGAGGGGGCCACCGTGCGCCAGGTGATGGACATGACCACCGCCATCAAGTACAGCGAGGACTATGATGACCCCAATGCCGAGATCTGGGAGTATTCCGCTGCCGGCAATGTCTTCCGCGGGCCGGACTACAAAGGTCCCAAGAACTACTAC